>NZ_LWMV01000155.1 GCF_001639295.1 Methanobrevibacter curvatus
AATGAAAAATTTTCAAAAAAATAGTTAAAATATATTTATAATTAAAAAATTTTTAAAAAAAATAAAAAAAAATGAAAAAAATTTAATTAAAAAAATGAAGAAAATAAGGAAAATTTAAAAAAAATAAAATATCTGAAATAAAAGATAAACTGAATAAAAAACTAAATTAAAAATCTAAATAAAAATAAATAAAACTAAAATAAATAAAATTAAAATAAATAAAATTAAAATAAAGTTAAAGTAAAATTAAAAAAAAATTATAAAAAATAGAACTATTCTCCATTTATTTTATCAATAGAGTATTTGGCTCCTCTTTTAACAAAACCACTTTCATCATCTAATAATTTTGTAAGTGGGTCAACGACGTTATCATCACCTAAACTTCCTAAAGCCCAAGCAGCTGCTCCTCTTACCTTCCAATCATCATCGTCCAAAACAGCAATTAATGGTTTAACAGCAGAAGATCCCATTTTAGTCAAAGCAGTTGAAGATTCTCTCCTAACAAATTTATTTAAATCACCTAATGCAGAAATTAATGCAGGAATAGCTTTATCATCACCAATAAAACCTAAGATATTTGCTGCTCCAATTTTAATATCTTTATTAGGATTATTTTTTAATGCATCAATCAATGGTTCAACAGCTTCATCTGATCTACTTTCAAGTAACACTTTTGTTTCTTCTACAAGAAATTCATCTTCATTTTTTAAACATTCTATTAATTCTGCAATAGTTTTTACCATAAATAACACTTCCAAGAAAAATTTGATTAATATTAATTTAATTTATAGATATCACTATGTATTTATAATAATCAATTTAGTATTAATTAAATATTAATTGATTAAATCTTAATTGATTAAATTAAATTAATTTATATATTTCATATATTTTAACTATATATTTGTTCTGGTAGTTTAAATAATTTTCTCCAAAACAAAACGAACAAAAAAAATCAAAAAACTAAAATTAAATAAAAAAATACTTATAAAATAATATTAAAATTTAAAATAATATTAAAATAATTTAAAATAGTTATATAAAAAATTAAAAAAGTAAAGGTTTTATAAACTGTTAAAGGAACATTGCAAAAAATTTTATAAATCTCTTAGGAAAAAAAATGTACAATATTACCACAATAGCTGGAGATGGAATAGGAAAAGAAGTTATTAATGCGGGAATAGCTATTTTAGACCATTTAGACTTAAATATTAATTACATTGAAGCAGAAGCAGGTTTAGAAACATTTGAAAAAACTGGGACAACTATACCTGAGGAGACTGTAAAAAGTGCTAAAAAATCTGATGCAACATTATTTGGTGCAATCACAAGTGTGGCTGGGGAAAAAAGCCCAATATTACGCCTTAGAAAATCATTAGACTTATATTGTAATTTAAGACCTGTAAAATCATTTAATGGTACAAAATCAATAAAACCCAATATTGACTTTTTAATCATTAGAGAAAATACAGAAGGACTTTATTGCCAAGTGGAATCATTATATGAAAATGAAGCCATTGCACAAAGGCAAATAACAAGAAAGGCAAGTGAAAGAATTTCAAAATTCGGATTTGAAATAGCTAAAAAATATAATAAAAAAAGTGTAAGCTGTATACATAAAGCAAATGTCTTAAAACTTACAGATGGATTATTTAAAGAATCTTTTTATAAAATAGCTAAAAATTATCCAGATATTAATGCAAATGACTATTATGTAGATGCAATGGCTATGTTTTTAGTTACAAAACCTAAAGAATTTGATGTAATAGTCACCACAAATTTATTTGGAGATATTTTATCAGATGAAGCTGCAGGATTAGTAGGTGGACTTGGTTTACTTCCTTCTGGAAATATTGGAGATAAAAATGGATTATTTGAACCAGTTCATGGTTCTGCACCAGATATTGCTGGAAAAAATATCTCAAATCCAGTAGCTACAATATTATCAATAGCAATGATGCTAGATTTTTTAAAAGAAGAATATGTTGCAAATAAAATACAAATAGCTGTTGAAAATGTTTTAAAACATGGAAAAATACAAACACCAGACTTAGGTGGAACTAACAAAACCAATGAAATGACTACAGAAATTATTAAAGAATTAGATAATCTATAAATCAAAAAAATAGAGCCATATATACAACACAAACGAAAAAAATAAAAAAAATAAAAATAAATGAAAAAAGTAAAAAAATAAAAAAAATAAAAATAAATGAAAAAAGTAAAAAAATAAAAAAAATAGGAGTAAATAAAAAAAATAAAAAAGTAAAAAAAAGATAAATATTAAAATTATTTAACAATCATTGTTCCAATTCCTTGGTTAGTAAAAATTTCAATCAAAAGAGAGTGTTCAACTCTACCATCAATGATATGTGCAGATTTAACCCCACCTTCAATGGCTTTGGCACAATTTTCTATTTTTGGAATCATCCCTCCAGTAATAATCCCATCATCAATTAAGCTAGGAATTTCACTGATTTTTATCCGTTTTATTAATGAATCTGGATCATTTGGATCTTTTAAAACACCTGAAACATCAGTAAGGATAATTAATTTTTCAGCATTAATTTTAGCTCCTAACTCTCCTGCAACGGTGTCAGCATTAAGATTTAAAGTATCTCCATTTGAATCAATGCCTAAAGGAGAAATAACAGGAATATAATTATTAGATGTTAGCATTTCAATTAATTCTGTGTTAATAGATTTGATTTCACCAACTAAGCCTAAATCTACTTCTTTTTCCTCACCTGTTTCATCGTCAGTAACTTTGTGAGGTGGTTTTTTATATGCTTGAACTAAATTACTGTCTTTACCTGAAATTCCAACGGCTTTTGCACCATGTAAACCTAATTTAGAAACTATGTTTGTATTAATATTACCAATTAAAACCATTTTAACAATTTCCATAGTCTCTTCATCAGTAATACGTAAACCTTTGAAAAATTTAGGTTTTTTACCTAATAATTCCATATGTCGAGAAATATCTGGTCCCCCACCATGAACAACAACAGGTTCCATACCAACATAATTTAACAAAGCAGTATCACGAGCTGTAGATGATGTAGATTCTTCATCTATCATTGCATGACCACCATATTTAATCATGATCTTCTTTTTGTGAAATTGTTCGATATAAGGTAATGCCTCAACCAAGATTTTAACTTCTTTCATAAAAAAACACTTATATAAATTTTAACTTTAAAAAATTTAATCTAAATTAATTTCCCTAAAATAATTTCATTTAAAACATATAATAATATATATCTAATTACATATAAATATAAATGGTAATAAATATAATAACTTAATATTTAATAATGTTATAATAAATATATATTTAATAAAGTCCAAAAATAAGAAATTTAATATATTTGTAAATTTCCTATAATCTCTATAATAAATATTTTATAAATATACTAAAATAAATAAATCCTATGGTGAAATCATGAATAAAAAAATACTTTATATTATTTTAGCTATTGTTATTATCATAATAGCAGGACTTACAGTTATTCATTTCAACAATATAGCAGAAAAAGAAAGGTTAAATTCTCCTGGAGAAGTAAATGGAACAGTCATAAATATTACTAATTTAGGTTATAACAAAAAATACAATGGAACAGTGTATGAAATTGAAACAGACCACTACAAAAACTTCTATACTACAAAGGATCTTTTAAAAAATGTTGAAACTATTGAAGTAGGTAAATCATATGTTTTCGAAATCCAAAAAATGAAAGAAATTTATGAAACTGGTGGAAAGCCAATAATTATTGGAATAACAGAAAGTAAATGAACAAATAATTAATTATTATTATTATTATTATTATTTAATTTATTAATTATTCAATTAATTTTTTTAAAATTTATTAGAATTTGTTTACTGAGAAGATTATAAAAAATAAGGATAAAAAATTAAAAATATAAATAGCTTTAAATAAATGATTAATAAAATTTAATAAAAAAATAAATGATAAAAAAACTCAAAAATAAGTAAAAAAAGAATTAGAAATGAAAAAAGAATAAAAATAGTAAAAAATAATTAAAAATTAATAAGAATACAATTAATCATTTTTTAATTTCTGTGTAACCACATTTGCCACAGGCATATCTGTCACCATGGTCAGCCATAAAGACACCATTACCACAACGAGGACAGATTTTGTTTTTTCTTGTGATTTTATCTCCATCAACTTTATAAAGATTTGATATTTTCATACTTAATCATCCCCATCTTTAGATTCTTCTTCTATAGCTTCAGTTTCAACAGGCTCTTCTTGCTCCGCATCATCACTTGAGAATTCTTCTGTAGTATCTTCAACTACTTCTTCCTCTTTTTTTTCTTCAACAGGAGGTTCTTCACCTTTATTTTTTTCTATAACATGTTCAGTTTCAATATCATTTAATGCTTCGACTGAGTCGTAGATTTTAGCATATCCTGCAGCTTTTGCTTCACCAAAATTAGGTTGAAGAATGTCTACAACTAATAAATCTTTTTTAGAATTTAATAATGAAACTAATTTACTTTTAACTGATAATATGGTAGGTGTAGCTTCACCAGTATATATACTATCAAATTTGATTTCTTTTCGTTTTAATACTTTATTTTCTTTTTCTTCAATAATTTGAATATCCATAATTAAGCTCCTTAAACTTAATACATTTTTAAAATTAGAAAATAAATTTTCTAAAAATTATCTAAATTTAAAATTAAAAAACCTTGACCAAAAAATATTAAAAAAATATTGCTAAAGCAAATAATGAAATAAACAAGTCATTAAAATAAATTAACCTCATGTATTGCTATCAATGCAAAAAATCTATTAACATTTTTATATTGAATTATTTTATAGTCTTCTTAATATAAGTTTATAATCTTTTTAATATAATTCTATTAAATATTCATTAAATTATTCAATATAAGTTTAAATGATTGAATATAGACAATATAAAGCTTGTAACAATATACATATGAGTGTAAATTAATTTAGAAAAATCCATTAAAGAATTTATTCCATTTTAATTTATTCCATTGACCTATTCCGTTTTTTCCATCATTTTTAAGAATTTTTTGGCATTATTTTTATTTTCTTTAGTATCTACAAGAACCAAACCTTCATTTGGCTGCCCATACAATACTATGGAATTATCTGGAGCCATTATCATAACAGGGAGTACAGCAAGATCTTCTTCACCATCTACTATTATCAATTGTTTATCATTTTCAACCGATAACTTAATAGCCTTGTCTACTGTTTCCCATAAGACTTTTTTAATGGTTCCAGGAGGATTTTTAATTTTAAAAATATTATCTGTGAAAGTGAAGTTTTTATCATGAGATTCTCTTTGAATATGGTTATCCACAATTGCTAAATCAGGAATTAAACCATTTTCAATAAGATTCAATGTAGTAACATCACCAACACTAAAAATAAAATTGAATGATTTAATCTTAGGAATTGCATCTCTAAAATCAGGATACAACTCTCCAACAGGAGATTTTAATAAATGTCTTAACTTTTTTGTTAAAATATACATATAAAACCTAAATTAAATTTTAAATTAAAAAATAAACATAACGGAATATAAATTAAATATAACTTAAATATAAATTAAATATAATTTAAATGTAATTAGATATAAATTAAATATAAAAAATTAATTAATAAAAATAAACAATAATTAAAAAGAGATTTGCAAAGAAAATTTATCTAACTCTTAAAGCAAATTCTCCTGGTAATTCTATTCCTAACTCTTTAGAAACATCTGAATTTTCAGGGTCAATGATAATTAAAAATCCACTCCAGTTATCTGAAGTAGGATTATGACAAACAGAACATCTTTCTTTAAAACTTATTCTTTTGCATGAAACACAAGCTTTTTGACTCATTTTAAACCCCCGTAATATAACTTAAGAAAATGAAATAAATAAAATTATAAAATAAATAAAAATATGAAATAAATAAAAAATGAAATTAGTAAAAATATGAAATAAAATAACATAGAATAATATAATAACTATATAATGCCATATAATAAATATTATTTATTTTTTCTTATTTCTTCTTATTTTTATTTTTAGCTTCTTCTATCCATTCTAATCTACCTAAGCCATTTTGTCTCATTGTAAGACCGATTTTAGCTTCTTTAGTAGAGTCACCTTTTAATGACACAGCAACAATTCTTGCTTTAACGAGATTACCTTCTTCAAGAGACTTTTTAGATTCTTTACCAAGAAGAGCCCCTCTTTTAGCATCATAATTGATATAATCATCAGTTACTTGAGAAACATGAACTAAACCATCCATAGGTCCAATCCTTATAAATGCTCCAAAATCTGCTATTTCCATAACCTCACCATAAATGATTTCATGAAGTTCTGGTTTGAAAAAAATCGCACTAAAAATAACTTTATGATATGATGCACCATCACCCATAATAATATTTCCATCACCAATATCCAATATTTCGCTTACATTGACCAATAAACCTAATGATTTATCAAAAGCACCATTGTACTTTTCATTTAATTGCTCAATAGCCACATCTTCAAGAGGATCTTCAAAGCTATATGGTGGAATCCTAACTGTATCTTCTATTTGAGATAAATAATACAAACAAATCACTCTTTAATTTTTTACCTATAATTAAATAAAATAATCTTAAATTTAAAAAAATGAAAAGTAACTTAATACTTTTCTTTATACAATTCAATAGAACGAATAGCTTCTTTTTTAGCAAATTCTGATCCTTCCCACCCTGAAATTTCGGTTTTTTTACCTTCTAAATTTTTGTAAGTTTTAAAAAACTCAGCTATTTCATCTAATGTGTGGCTAGGAATATCTGAAATATCATTAACATCTTTATATTTTGGATCATCAACAGGAACAGCTAAAATTTTGAAATCCTTATCTCCACCGTCAATCATTTTCATAATACCAATAGGTCTTGATTCAATTACACAACCAGGGAATGTTGGTTGATCTATTAAAACCATTATATCCATTGGATCTCCGTCATCATAAGTTGTTCTTGGAATAAATCCATAATCAACAGGATAAACTACAGATGAATGTAAAACACGGTCCAATGCAAAAGCTGCAATGTCTTTTTCATATTCATATTTATTTTTAGACCCTTTAGGAATTTCAACAATTGTTGTTAAACTTTCAGGTACATCATTACCAGGTTCTAAATCTTTCCATAAATTCATAACATCACCAATTTTTAAAATGAAAAATTTGTTCAGTAAAAATATAAATAATATAATTTAATAATTTGAAAATTAATTTAAACCGTTTATTTTAAATAAATTTTAATCTAAACCATTTATTTTAAATAAATTATTTAATAAATCCATCTACATCTAAATATTTCTTTTGCCTGAGATAAATTACAGACACATTATTATTTCTTGCCTTATTTCTTAAATTTTTATCATTTGTGGCTAAAATTTTAGATATTCTAATAAGAGCATCATCAACAGCTTCATTTTCTTCCAAATAACCATTTATCTTATTAACTTTATTAGATTTAGCTATTTTTAAAGCTAAAGACGCATTTACCCTATTTTTACCTTTAAGATTATTTTTCAAACCAACTAACTCATCAATAACAAAATTAGGAGTGGAAAGATTATATCTTGGAAAGGCTTTTTCCAGTTCATCAATAATATCAATTTTAAACTGAAAGGGAATCATGAAAAATTTGTATCAATGATAATCTCATCTTTGGGCATAATAAACACTAAGTTAAATAATAAAAATTTAAATAAAAGTTTAATAAAAGCATTGCTAAAAATAAATAAAAATATGATTAAAATAAATAAAAGCATAATTAATAAATAGAATTATAATTAAAATAAATAAAATTATAAATTAAAATAAATTATACAATAATTAATAGAGGGTTAATAATTTTTAGTGTAAGCTTAAAAATTAAATGTTATTGGATAATTCCATACCCAATTAGCCTCCATCTTGCTCCTACTCGCCTACTTAAAGCTACTCTATCACCTACATCTGCACAGACAGGCAATTTTAGAGAAGCAGTCACGGTTTTTTTAACTTCAGTTATGACTCCAATTGTAGTTGTGGTTCCACAATTAATCATTAAAGGTTCTTTTAATTTAATAGGAACAACATCAGTTTCATCTTTTACACCAACAACACGTTCTAAAAGATGTGGTTTCATGTTAATATTATGTAAAACATCAGGAAGTGTACCAGGTTTTCCTGCCACAGACCCAGACAATGAATCTGCTTTAGTAAGAGATGGATCCAATTTTGTAGCAATACCAATAAGCCCACCAGGACCAACTTCTTCGACTTCCTTTCCACCAGCATTTAATCCAATAATTTCAGAAGTTAAAGATACCCAATCATTTTTATCTTTTTTATTAATAATTCCAGGCTTTATTTCAATTTTATCCCCTATTTTAAGGGTTCCTTCAACAAGACTACCACCGATAACTCCCCCTTGAAGCTTATCTGGACCAGAACCTGGTTTGTTAATATCAAAAGACCTAGCAACATACATTTTTGAAGGTTTATTAGCATCTCTTTCTGGAGTTTTAATAAGTTTTTCAATGGATTCAATTAAAACATCAATATTAGCTCCCTGTTGAGCAGAAACAGGAATTATTGGGGCATTTTCAGCATTGGTTCCTTTAACAAATTCTTTAATTTCATTATAACTTTTAATGGCTCTTTCTTTAGAAACAATATCAATTTTATTTTGAACTATAATTATATCTTTAACACCTATAACATCTAAAGCCATTAAATGCTCTTTAGTTTGTGGTTGAGGACAATATTCATTAGCAGCTATCACTAAAACTGCCCCATCCATTATAGCTGCACCAGAAAGCATAGTAGCCATTAAAGTTTCGTGTCCAGGTGCATCAACAAAGGATATTTTTCTAAGGACTTCAGTTTTAGCACCACAATGTGGACATTCCTCTAAAGTTGTATATGCCAATGGCTCAACACATTCTGGACATTTTCTAAAAACTATATCCGCATACCCTAAACGTATGGAAATTCCCCTTTTAGTCTCTTCACTATGAGTATCTGTCCAAACTCCAGATAATGCTTTAGTAAGAGTAGTTTTACCATGATCAACATGCCCAACTAGTCCAATGTTAACATCCGCTTGTATTTTCAAGTATTCACCTGCTTATTAAAAATTGTTAAGATTAAAAATTAAAAAAATTTAAATAAAAAACTTCAATAAATATTTATATATTAATACTATTATTAAACATCATATTTAAAATATTATATAATTAAATCAATATGATAAAAAATTAATTATATAATTAAATTAATACAATAAAAAATTAAATCAAAATAAATGGATTTAAAAATAAATGGATTTAGGATAATAAATATATGCATTAATTAAATTATATTTAATTATTTAAGCATTTTAAAAATATTGAATAAAATTAATATTAAAAATAATTAAACATTTACTTTTCTTAAGTTTCCCCTTCAACATCTTCTTCTACTTCTGGCTCAGGGTTTAATATTTCTTTAAGGGTTTTACTACCTGCAGCATCAACAATTGTATTAATTTGAACAATATCATCAGAAACTGTATTGCCCCTTAAAGTTTTTCTTCTTTTAACACCATCTGCTTTAGGTTTGTAACCAAGTCCACCAGTAAGTAAACTTTTGATTCTTCTTGGACCATCAATATCTTTTTTCATTGGAAAACCATTTTTATCACTACCACCAGTGATTTTTAATGTGTATCCTCCTAAACCTACTAAAGTACCATCAAAGGTATCACCAATGGCTAATCCAAGGAATTGTCTATTTACAGAATCATCAGATTCGATTTGGTAACTAGTTTCTTTATCTGAAACAACAACTTTAAATACCATAATAATCCTCCTTTATTCATCCTAAGTTAAAATATGATTAAAATTTTAATAATTATATAAATTAGCATTAAATAATAATTAATTAAATAAAAATTAATTAAATAAAAATTAACTAAAACAACACCAATTAATCTTCAAAAAGACCTAATTCTCCCCATTCAGGGTTGGTTTTTCGATTTATATCACGAATTTTATACAATGTTTCAAATTCGTCTTCGGATAATTTATTTTTAAATTCTTTTTCTAAAATTTTAAAATGCTTTTCAGGAATATTAATATATATTGTATCTCCTTCTTCAAAGCTTTTTCCAGCAATAGCTTCTTTCATTGCCATTGCAACTTTTTGACCTTTACTTATTGATGGCAAATTATCTCCTTTATCCTGCATACTTTCAACAGAACCAATAGGAATCCCTTCTTGATTCATAATAGGATATCCTTGCTTAACAGTGCCACTTAAAACTTCGATACCAGAAATAGCTGGTTTACTTTGCCTAAAAATGAGCTTAGGTATTATTCTAAATTTAGCAGGCTTAATAATCTTATCCATCCAGAGAGCTTTTTGTTTTTCTTCATTTTCCTTTATCCAATCTTCATAATCTTCAGTAATTTGATAAATCACATCACCTTGGAAAAGTTTTATTTCAGAAGAATTTAAATCTTCTTCAGCTTTAGAATGAACCTTAACATTAAAAGCAATTATTACACCATACTTAGATTCTTCATTTGCAACAATAGATGCATTGATAATATCTTTTCTAGTAACATCACCAATATCAGCAGATTTTATTGGAATATCTAAATCTTTTAACAAATTTACAACAGCTTCAAGAGATCCTAATGTATCGGCTTTAACTAAAACTCCAATATCATCAGTATCAATTGCAATCTCCTCTAATTCATTCAAAATTTCTTCTTCTGAATTTTCTCCTTCTTTAAACACTCTAATAGGAGATCCAGAAATAACATTTTCAAGGTTTGGAGCAACAATTTTTACACCAGCAGCAGCTACAACTTCATCAATTTTTTGAAAATTGGATTTAGACTCTCTGATTTCCTCTAAAGGGTTTGGTTTTAAAATAGAACGGACTTTAGTTTTTAAAATATTATTTTTTTCCATTAAAAGAATTTCATCATCCTTTTTAAGGATTCCATCATAAATAATGGTGTCAATTGTAACACCTAATCCAATTTCTTCTTTAATTTCTAAAACACTCCCCTTTGCAGGAGCAGACTCTTCAATTTGAAGCTGTTCTGTAAGATATTCTTGAGCCAATCCTAAAAGCATTGCTATAAGTTCAATTATTCCTTCCCCACTTTGGGCACTAATTGGAATAATAGACACTTGAGATCCAAAATTTTCAACTCTATCAAATCGTTCACTTTGAAAACCTTCTTTATGCAAAACTCCTACGATTTCATAAATAAGGTTTTCTAAATTTTGCTTTGTACTTTGAGCTTGAGTATTAAATGATTTTAAAAAAGATTCACCTTTAGTTGATTCCCAACCAAAAATCTTATCGATTTTATTAGCTGCAACAATAAAAGGAGTTTTATACATCTTTAATATATTTAATGCCTCAAAAGTTTGAGGTTTGAATCCTTCGTTAATATCCAAAATTAAAATGGCTAAATCTGCTAAAGATCCTCCACGTTTTCTCAAACTTGTAAAAGCTGCATGACCAGGAGTATCTATAAAAAACAATCCTGGAATGGTTTCAATAATTGAAAGCTTTTTTATGAAATCTCCACAGATAGCATTGATAGTAGCAATAGGAATTTCAGTTGCCCCAATATGTTGAGTAATACCTCCAGCTTCCTTATCTGCAATACCACTACCCCTTATATAATCTAATAGTGTGGTTTTTCCATGGTCTACATGACCTAAAACAGAAACAATCGGTGAACGAATCTTCATATTTTCAGCTATTGATTTAATTTGAATTAACAAATTTAGATAGATAAAATTAAGACATTGCTAAATTTTAGATTAATTATAGAATATAAACTAAAATCATACAGAAATAAATAAAAAATAAATAAAAAATAATTAAAAAACAACTAATAATTAAAAAATAACTAATAATAAATTAAAAGATAATTAAAAATTAAAAGATGATTAAGATTAATTAAACATTTATTCATATATCCATAAGTTATCGCTAATATCATAGTCAATAACTTCATTTTCCTTGAAAAATAAAGTTATCTCTCTTTTAGCAGATTCCAGTGAATCAGATGCATGAATTATATTTCTACCCATATCCATAGCAAAATCTCCACGAATAGTTCCTAAATCTGCTTCTTTAGGGTTAGTTGCACCAACAATTTTCCTAATTACAGAAATTACATCATCACCTTTAATAACCAATGCAAGTGATGGGGCAGAAGTTATATATTCAATTAAGCTATTGAAAAATGGTTTATCTTTATGTTCACCATAGTGTTCTTCTGCTAAGTTTTTAGAAATTTGTAAAAGTTTAACTGCAACAATTTGAAGACCTTTTTCTTCAAAACGTGCTAAAATTTTACCAACAAGTCTTCTTGAAACAGCATCAGGTTTCAGCATGACAAAGCTTTTTTCACTCATTCTTTAACCCACTTAACTTTTCTTGGAGCCCTTCCAAGCTTAATCATGTTCTTTTCACATTTACTACTACAGAAGAAGTATATTGAACCATCTTTTTTCACATACATCTTTCCAGTTCCTTCTTCTATTTCTTTTTTACAGAATGAACATACTCTCATGTTCTACACCTTTGAATATTAATTAAGGAGTCCTAATTTCTTTAGCTTCCCTAATGGTATCTAATAACATTAAAATATCTCCTTTCCTAACAGGACCCATGATATTTCTTGTTAAAATTCTACCTTTATCTCTTCCATCGAGGATTCTGCATTTTACTTGCATTACCTCTCCAGTCATTCCAGTTCTTTTTAAAACCTCAATGATTTCCGCTGGAGTCCCTTCTTCCATTATGATCACCAAAAATTAGTTTATAGCTATTTATTTTGTCATTTTAATTAAGCCAATGAACATTAATAAAATAAATGAATAATATAATTAAGTATTAATAAATAATAACTTTTAAAATAGAATAATTAACTTATTAGAAGAATAATTAAACATTAAAAAAACGATTAAATATTAAAAGAGCGATTAAATATTAAAATAATAATTGAATATTAAAATAACATAATTGCAAATAAAAACTTAAAATTCAAAATAATCCATTGAACAAATAATGATTAAAAATAAGTTATTAAAATAAAAAATAGCTATTTAATGAACTTAATTTATAAGTTCTTTAGTTTTTAAGTTCTTCAACTTTTTCAACTACTTCTGCAACTAATTGTTCAGCATCACCAGCTTCAACAATAGCAGCTGATGCAGTGCCTACTTTTAATCCAGCAGCTCCGCCAACAGCATCTTTAGTTGGAAGATATACATAAGGAATTTCTTTTTCCTCAGCAAGAACAGGTAAGTGAGCAACAATTTCAGCAGGATCAACATCTTCAGCGATTAATACTAATGCTGCATCCCCTCTTTCTATGAATTTAGTTACCTCATTAGTTCCTTTTGCTACTTTTCCAGTATTTCTTGCGATTTCTAAAGCTTCTTCTGCTTGGTTAGCGATTTCTTCAGGTACATCGAATTTAACATATATTGCATTTGCCATATTATTTACCTCCTTTTTCATCTGGCCTTTTGCCATCCATCGGCAAATATTATAACTGCAGCTTAAAAAAATAAGATTAATAGATTATTATAATATACTATAAATAGTAATATAATTATAAATAGCTTGATATAAATAGCTTCATAATCTTTAGTTTAAACACTAAAAACTATATTCAGCTCAAATATTCTTTATAAATAGCTTGATTATAATTTCATTTTTATAAAAAAACATTATAAATCCAACATAATGTCTATTAATAAAGTATCTGCTGTTATAATATGATTTATAGGGTTTTATAAAGCATATAAAAAAATATTTATCATTTAAACCATATAAACTAAAATTAATCTTAATTTCCTATAAAAATAGATAAAATACCCTTAAAAGAGAAAAAATATTTTAAATTTAAAGATATTTATAAAAATAGAAAATTAGACAATATTAAATATATAAGCTGTAGTTTATAAATGTTTCGAAAAAAAATCAAAATTATAAAATAAAAAAAGTATAACTATAAAAAAAGTATAAAAATAAAAAACGAGTATTAAAATATAAAATACAAATTAATACTCAAAAAAAATAAAATAAAAATAAGAAGTTAAATTACAGATTTAATATCTTCAGGTTTAACAGTTTTTCTTTTGTTGGAGTTAGCTTCTGCAATAGATTTTTTAGCTAATTCTAATGCATATTCTTCGACAGCTTCAGCATAAGTAGTTTTAGCATCACCTGAAATTTTTGCTTCTCCAGCTTTTTTAAATATTCTTTGTAATGGAGCATTTGGTAATTCACTCATTATTTCACCTCTAATTATATGTGATTAAAATTTAATATTTATAAATTTAAAGTATTAATATACTTATCTAAATATAAAATAAATAGAGCATAATCATAATTAATAGTTAATAAGATAATTAAATACTTAAATTTATTCTACTTATGATTATCTAAAAGTTTTTATATATAAAGATTATGCTTTTAGTTATGTTCACAATATCTAAAAAATATAACTGGGTAAAAAAAATAAAAGAACTATAAAATACTTAAAGAATAAAAAGATAAAAAGAATAAAAAAATACTAAAAAATAAAAGATTATTTTTGGATGTATGCTTTTAATTCATCATAGCTTGCACCAATTTTAGTTGGTTCTTTAGATGCTTTAATAGCTGTATCTGGATCTTTTAAAAGATGACCAGTAACTACACATACTATATTTTCACCTTTTTCAATTGTTCCATCTTCCACAAGCTTTTTTAAACCAGCTATTGATGCTGCTGAAGCAGGTTCAACACCAATTCCCTCTGTACGTGCTAATAATTTTTGAGCATTAAGAATCTCATCGTCACTAACTGTCTCAGAATAGCCATTTGAATCATAAATAGCATTTAATGCCTTAGTATAACTTACAGGATCTCCAATTCTAATGGCTGTTGCAATAGTTTCAGGGTTTTCAACAGGCGTTATTGATTTAGATTTTTTTCTAAATGCATGGGTAATAGGTGCAGAACCTTCTGCTTGTATACCAGTCATCATTGGTTTGTTTTCTACATAACCTGCATTGTAAAATTCTTTGATTCCTTTCCAAATAGCTGAGATATTTCCTGCATTTCCAACAGGCAAAATTATTCTATCTGGTGATTGCCATCCTAAATCCTCAAGAATTTCAAAACCAATTGTTTTTTGACCTTCCAACCTAAAAGGATTAATAGAATTTAGAAGATATAAATATTTTTCACGAGCCAACTTTGTGATCATTTCAAGAGCTTCATCAAAATTTCCATCAACAGATAAAACCTCAGCACCATGAAACATTGCCTGAGCCAATTTACCAAGTGCCACATTTCCAGCAGGCAGTAAAACAATTGATTTCAATCCTCCACGAGCAGCATATGCAGCAAGAGAAGCTGAAGTATTACCAGTAGATGCACATCCAACAGCATCAACACCAAGCATAATGGCTTTTGTCATACCGACACTCATTCCCCTATCTTTAAAACTACCAGTAGGGTTTGAACCTTCAACTTTTACATGTAAGTTTATTCCAAGTTCTTTTCCTAATTTATCGCATTTACAAAAAGGAGTGGCTCCTTCTTGAAGGGTGACAATCTTATTTTCATCTACAGGAATAAATTCTTTGTATTTCCACATAGTATTTTTTCTAGATGAAAAAACTTCCTTTTTAACATCTACATTAATAACGGCTTCTAAAATAGATCCACATTCACATCTATATACTATATCATTATCGTTATAAACTTGTCCACAAGATACACATCTAATCATAAAACCACTAATTTAAAGATACTTATCTTAATTAATAAAATTTAAGTAAATATTATATGAATTTTTATATATGAATTTTATAGAAAATAATAGGATAAATAATAAATTTTTTTAATAAAAAAATTATAATACATTAAACAATTCATTTAAATATATTCATATGTATTTCATATTATAAATACACAATTTAAGTAAAAATTTTAAAAAATTCATTAAAATAAATAAAATAAATAAACAGACTATTTTTATTTAAATTAATTTTTTTACTTTTGAGAAAACTTTTTTATGATATTTTTTTAAAAAGTTCTTCTGATAGTAAAACACTTTTGCTTAAATGAAAATTGAGGATTATTTTGATCAAACTTTTTTAAAAAGTTTGTTTTAAAGGTTCTTCTAAATTTATAAAATTGTTTTTGCTATTTCTAAGGATTCTTCTCTTTTTGATGCTAAATTTTCAAAAAGGTCTTTCATCAATGACCCAGCCATTGCTTTACATGGACCACAGAGAATCTCTCCATTTTTACATTGGTTGTAAACTTCTTTTAGTTTTTTATCGTCATCTAAAAGATGATAAACAAACATTTCATAGATAACACATTTATCTGGACAACCTCCAAGCTTTTTTTGTTCTTGAAGTGATTCTCTTCCACCCGTTTTAGCAGTTTTGACTTTTTTTTCAGCAAGTTCTGGAGAATCATTTAAGAAAATAGCTGTGTTAGGCTTACTACTTGACATTTTACCTCCAGTTAATCCCGTGATAAATCTATGATATGTAGAAGCAGGAGCAATTAAACCTAAATCCTCTCTAAACTTGTATGCTATATCACGAGTTAATCTAATGTGAGGGTCTTGGTCTATTCCAACAGGAACAATCACGTTCTTTGGACCACCAAAATTTTCATGTTGAGGAAGTAAAATATCTCCAACTTGAACTATTGGAGCATAAAGATGAGCAATGCTTGTAGAATTTTCAAAACCATAAATAGCTTTCATTTCAGATAAGTTAACTTTTTTTGACAATTGATAGCTAAAATCCTTTAAAGTTTCCTCTTCAGATTGAAGATAAATATAAATATTATCCTCAGTTAAATCTAAACCTAAAGCAATGTAATTTGAAATGTATTCATGAATTGCTATTCTTTTACCTTCTTTAAATGGAATATTTCTTGCAGCATAAGCTTCCATATCAGCTATTGAAAGTGAAAGCTTTCCTCCATTATTATTATACCATTTAAGCTGATCTACAATCATTTTATGACCAATATGCATTTGACCACTTGGCATCATCCCAGTAACAACAGCATAATCATCTTTAGAGTTAATTAATTTAGCTATTTTTTCAAAGTCTCTATGACCAAATATGACTCCTCTTCTCATTAAACTTGATGGATTTTTAATTTTATTTAATATATCTGAAAATTTCTTTATTCCAAACTGATTAACTATTTTATCATAATCCAATTCACTTGATGCCCATGGATCTATCATTAATTCACCTATGTGTATTTAAGAATTTTTATTAAAAATTTATAAATATATTTAACTTAAAATTATTTTATTTAAAAATGAATAAATTTATTTAAAATAATTTTAATTAAAAAATAATAATTTAAAAAATAATAATTTTAAAAATTTTTTTAAATAAAATAAATATAAAATATTAATTAGAATTATAATTTTTTTAGTATATTACTGTTTTTATCAGTTAAATATATGATTTTAAAAGATAATTAATTTAAAAGTGAATTTCCTTAAAAATAAAATTTATTTAAAAGTAAATTTAGTTAAAAGCAAATTTATTTAAAAATTTATGGTCTTATCCATGAAACTGAATAATAGGTTATATCCCAATCATCATCTATTACTGCTAGATACAATGATTTTTTAACGCCATGTGCAACTCTTGCATAAGAAGAAAAATCAGAAACATTTAAAGCATCAAATTCTTGGATAATTTTAACTAAATACTGAGAATGAGTATATCCTGGACTTTCTCCACGTTGATACAATCTAAAATCCGATCCATACTTATATCCAGACTTAATAACATATCCTCGATCTTTTAAATCTCTAAAAACAACAAATCGACCATAAAGATTTTTTTCTCTTAAAAATTCTTTCAAGGTGTTAAAGTCAATTTTTTTATCTTTTTTAAAAACATTTAAACGACCCTTTTCAAGTAGAAATAATGCTTCGACAAGGGAAATTTCTAAAATATCTCCTTCTTTTTTTCCAAATTTATTTTTTTCGTATAAAGCAATAGCTCTTGAAGATTCTGTCATGCTAATAGACACAATTTCTTCAGATAATTCTCCTTTCATATTATTTCACCTATAAACAAAATTTAAAATTCATAAAATTAAAGCTTGAATTTAATCATAGAAATTAAAATATTGTCATCTTAAATTTAAATAAAAAATATAATTATATAATCAGTTTTAAAAAATTATAAATCTAAAAAACTATTATTTGTCATGTAATTATTATCAATTAAGTTATCATTCTTATTATTATTATTATTATTATTATTATTATTATTACTATTACTATTATTATAACTATTATTACTATTACTATTATTATTACTATTATTATAACTATTATTACTATTACTATTATTATTACTATTATTATAACTATTATTACTATTACTATTATTATTACTATTATTATTTAACAGTTAAGTATATAATTAGACCATAAATAAGCAATTAACAAAGAAACAACCTAATGAGATAACACTCGCAACACCTGTACCAGCCAACACCTAAGTGACAAAGATAAATTAAAATATGATCTAAAATCATTAATTACTGCACCTAAACACAAGCATAAATGGCATTATTGCCATTCTCTCACCCTTAATATGTCATAAGCTACAGATGAGAAAATTAAAAAGAAACTATCACCAAATATTATGTATCCATAATCTAAAGCCATATTAATAATGTTTCCTGCACCTAAAATTATTAAAATTGGTTTTAAGAATAAAAATGTAATAATTGCTATTATAATAAAAAAAATAATAGTTAATACTATTGTATGTATTGCAGAGATATCTATATATTTTTGATTCCTCTTACCAATAAAATGCGAAATAGCAGCTGTTGCACCTGATCCAAGACCTGATCCAAGGTCAACAGCAATTAAAAACACTGGTATGACAAATCCTACAGCTACCAAAGCATTATCACTAATCTTTACCACTCAAATACTGTTTATAAGAGAATACAACAATTTACAAGTAAAACTATTATCATAAGCCTGAAAGATTCATTATAGCTTTTTTAGGATCCCCAAGAATTGTTTTAACACCTTCTGTTACTTCTTTTTCAGTTCCCTCAGCAAAATTTTTTCTTTTTCTTGAATATTATTAAATTCAGTTTTATTAAGAATTTCATTATTTTTCATTAGTCTTTTTTGGCACATTACCCCCAGGTAAATAAAATATTAAACTTTAAGACTTAAAAAAATATAAAGTTTAAATACTCTTTTAAACTTGATTAAAAATTATTAAAAAAATATTGAAAAAATAAATCTACTTTTTACTAATATCTTCATTAACTTCTTCTTCAATAGCCAAATGAGTTATTAAACTTGTAATATCCTGTTGAATTTTTTCTATTTTAAGATATAATCTAAACAAAAGATAATAAGCCCCAATAATTGAAAATACAATTAATAAATCAATTCCTCTACCCAAACCAAAAAATTGAGCCAACAATGCAGAAAAATCTGGAACAATTGTTACCACAAGAAGGATTATCCATAAAACCAACCATAATATAAATGTGGAAAATGAAAGTTTGTTATGCTTAAATCTTTCAAAAACAATGACTACAGCAATAATACCTATTATAATTACTAAAATTTGGTATAAAAGAATATTTAAAATAATAATATCATCTCCTACAAAACAATGAATGAACTCCTACAAAACAATGAATGAAAATTAAATAAAATAAATGATTAATTGAAATAATAAACTTAAATAAACCAAATTTTAAACTTAATAAAAAATATTAATTAAATTATTTAAAAGTGAAATTAATATTTACCTCGTAAAAAATCTGAAATCATTTTAAAAAAGATTTTTAATCCTACTTTAAAATTAGTGCCTTTTGCTTGGGTTTCGTCAGTATAAATCGTTTGAATTTCTACTTCTTCAAATTTTAAATTATTAGTTTTAATCTCTCGTGTAAACTCAGAAATAGCACCATATCTATCAGAATGAATTTTTAAAAGAGGAATTATATCTGATTTGTATCCTCTAAATCCTGATTGGGAATCTCTTACATTAACATTGTAAAAAATTCTAGTTACAATATTCATCATTTTATTTGCAAATTTTTTTGAAAAAGGCATTATATGGAAGTCCCTATAACCTAAAACAACATCTGCAACCCCACAAGTAAGAGGTCTAACTATATTATCAATATCTTTAATATCATGTTGACCGTCACCATCAATTGTAATTATATACTTTGCTCCATGAGCTATTGCATCAGCCATTCCAGTTTTGGTTGCTGCTCCAACACCACGATTTAAAAAATGCTTACAGACAAAAATATTATTTGGATATTTCTTCTTTATAGATTTAGCAATTTCATATGTATTATCATTAGAACCATCATCTACAACAACAATATTATACTTGTTAGCTAATTTTTCTAACAAGTTTCCTAATCTACTAGACTCGTTAAATGCAGGAATTACTAAAAAAAGACCATCCATGATTTGATTAACCTTATGACACATAATATCAAAGAAAGAAGAAAAAAAATTAATAATATAAAAAATAAAAAAATAAAAAAGATATACCCCATACTAAAATAATATTATTACTAAAAAATAAATAATTACTAAAAAACAAATAATTGCTCAAAATTAAAAATAAAAGCTAAAGTTAAAAATAAAAGTCAAAGTTAAAAATTAAAGAGGACCAACATCTTCTTTTCCTTCTCTAATACCTTTTCCGACTTCTCTTTTTAATAATTTTGGTTTAAAAATCATTTTAATTAAATTTTGAGCATGATCACGAGCACGTTGTTCCATTAAAACTTTTAATTCCTTAGGATCTTCTTCTTCATCTTCGTGGACAAACACCTCAAGAATATGGGTATTTGTCATTAGTTGAGCTCGGATTAAACCTGTAGAAGCCTCATGAGCACACATTTTATCTTTTTCCTTATTACCTGGCATCCCTAAAGCCATTACAATTTCACAACTCTCTTCTTCAATAAGCTTTTTACAAGCTACAGGAAGGTCTTTAATTCCAGGAACAATTCGCCGAATTATTTTTAAGTCTGTAACATTCATTTGAAGCTCATCAATAGCTGCAGCACCCATATCAAATCGAGCAAAGGTAGTATCACAGATTCCTATAATTTTCATCTAATCACCTATAATAGAGTATATATCTATTATAGAAGTATTTAAAATTTATGGAATTTAAAAAATTATTCAAACAATGTTAATTTTAAGATTTTAATAATTTAATCAATTCAGTAGTAAATCTTAAAAATTTAAAAATGTTTTGAAAAATGAAAAAAAGAAAAATTAATGATAATAAACAATATTGATAGAAATAGTATTGATAAAATTGATACAATAATTAATTTAAATTTATCTATCATAAATGTGGAAAGAACCAGAAAATCCGCGAGAATCAAGGGAAATTTGTAATTTATCACTTTTATCTAATGATCTGAAAAATAAATTGCTTATTAAAACTCCTAATGATCTGTAGCTATTTTTAAATCCGTAGTAACCTAATCTTGTACTTTGAGCATTTTTCATTGCCTCTATTTGGGAGAAAAATAGGAAAATTGTTGTATACATTAACATAGCTATTTCTAAAAGAAGTTTAGGAACTCTTAACTTTGACAAAATATTTAAAATATCTGTAATAGGTGTGGTTAAAGCTAAAAATCCAAGGGAAGAAAAGCAAGCCACTATTCTTAAAAATGTGTTAATAGCTAATTCTAATCCATCTATTCTTATTACAATAAATGAAATCCCTGAATTCCAAAGGATGTCTCCACTACCAAAGAAAAAAGCCATAAATATAAATGTTATTAAAGAAAAGATAAGTGGAACCGACAAGAATTTTAAGTAAAATTTATATGGAATTCCAGCAAAAAGAGTTAGAAATATTGCAATCAATAAAACAAATATAGAAACAATTGGCATACTGAGTATCAAAGCTATTAAAATTAAAGAAATAGCAGTTATTGATTTGATTTTTGAATCTATATTTGTAAATTTATTGTTGTGAGCAATATAATCAATTTCTACACTCATATTTCTACCTTAAATTTCACTAATAAACTTTATTTAAAAGATTTATTAAAAGATTTATTAAAAAATTTATTAAAAGATTTATTAAAAGATTTATTTATACATTTTATTTAAAATTTTTAATAAAAAAATCATGATTTAATGATAGTATTATTTATCTTGTTTATACTTTGCTTCTGCTCTCCAATATCCAAAGAAGTATCCTATGATTATTGCACCAATAGCTGCTTGAACAGCAAAGAGTAAACTTGCTATTTCTCCACTTGGAGGTTCCCAAAAAGAAGAATACCATGGTTCAAATCCTGTTGCTTCAATAACTTCACCTGCAGCATCATCAGAGCCACCAAAGTATCCTTGATCTTCACCTAAACCAGAAAATATCATTAAAGGAAGAACCCCAATGACAATCACTAGAACTATTAGTATTACATTAATTTTCAATTTATTCATGCATTAACTCTCCGTTTTTGAACTTGAATTTTCTTTAGGATTTAAAACTTTAAGTTTTTCAAGAAGGTAAGGCTTATATGAGGTTAAACCATTCCAAATAACAACAGTCAATAGTCCTTCAGCTATTGCAAGAGGTATCTGAGTTACTGCAAAGATTCCCATAAAAACAGACAAAGCTGAAGTGAAACTTGGTTGTGGAAAAGCTAAAGATAATTGAATGGCTGTTGTAACATATGTTAATAAGTCCCCTAAGAATGCAGCAAAGAATATTGAAATGGCTGAGTTGATTCCAGTTTTATTTAATAATTTATAAATCAACCAAGCAACAAATGGACCTACAATACCCATTGAAAATACATTTGCACCTAAAGTTGTTAGACCTCCATGAGCCAATAAAATTGCCTGAAAAAGTAAAACAATTAGGGCTAAAACTGAAGCTACAGCTGGACCAAAAAGAGTTGCCCCTAAACCATTGCCTGTTGGATGAGAACAGCTTCCTGTAACTGATGGAATCTTTAAAGATGACAAAACAAACATAAAAGCTCCACTAACAGCTAATAATGATTTTGATTCAGGAGTCTCATCTGTAACTTTTTTAATTTTATATATACCATAAGCTATTACTGGTATTGAGACAACAAACCAGAAAACACACCAATACCATGGTAAAAATCCTTCCATAATATGCATTTATTATCACCGAATTTATTTAAGACCAAATTTATTTAAGAAACAATTATTTTAAAAAAATCAAATAAAATTAGAGTAACATAATAAAAATCAATTAAAATTTATTTTAATACCATTTCATTTGATAAATATAATTATTTAACAGACTAGTATATAAATATTTTGGATTTTTCAAGAGTATTTTAAAAAAATCAAATTGCATTGAAGAAAATGTGTTTGAAAAAAAGTAAAAAAAATTGAAAATTAGAAATTTAAAAAAAAAGAATAAAAAAAATATTAGAAAGAAAATATTAAAAAAATATTAGAAAAATATTAAAATAAAAAATGTATTAAGTAAAAAAAATTATAATAAAAACTGAATTAAATAAAAAAAAAGTGTAAAAAGAAAAAGTTTATTTCCTTTTAATTTTGACAATATCTCCTAATGTTGGACCTTGATTAGATTGAGATTTGAATTCTTCAAGGTTAAATCCTCCAATTTCCTCTAATAATTTGACTTTTAAAATCTTTTCAATTTTTGTTGCTAATTTAGTATCTGGTATCATCTTCCCTGATTCAAGTCGACTTATAACTGATGCTTTTTCATTAATCTTAGCACCAAGTTCTTCACGAGACCATTTATTCTTTTCTCTTTTTTCACGAATAATATCATTGAAATTCTCAACTAAATCGTCAGTAGGTTCATCCGCACTATACATAGGTCTTGGTTTATATGGATTTTGTTGTTTAGTTTTACTATCTGTTTTTCTAAAAGTTTTTGGAACTGGAGGTGCTTTTTGAATTTTACCAAACTTAGAACATTTTTCACAAACCATCATAACTGATCCATCAATTTTAGTTCTAATTGGATTTTCTTCTATTGCTACACCACATATTTCACATCTCATTTTATCAACCGAAATTAATATCTTAAAAAATTTTAAAGAAATAAAAATGAATAAAAATAAAAAATAAAAAAAAATTAAAGAAATTAAAAAATAATAAAAAATAAAAGAGAATAATAAAAATAAGAAAAAAAGTAAAATAAGAAATAATTAAAAAAAAATAAAAGCCTCAGATCGCCCATCAGTCATCACAAATCAGCGCTCATAGGGTTCATCATTGGCTTTAAATATGAATTACTAACCAAACATTACTCCAGCTTCTTTTTTAAATTCTTCTTCGTGGTCATATACCATGATTTTATCAAATGCATCAATAAAATCTACTTCAGTAACTTCAATACGCTCCTCTCTTATTGCAAACATGCCTGCTTCTGTGCAAATGGCTTTTAAATCAGCTCCAGAAGCACCTTCAGTTAAATTAGCTATGATGTCTAAGTCAACATTTTTATCTAAAGACATTTTAGAAGTGTGTATTTTAAGAATTTCTCTTCTGCCATCTTCATTTGGAGAAGGAACTTCAATAAATCTGTCAAATCGTCCTGGGCGAAGTAATGCAGGATCTAAAATGTCTGGTCTATTGGTTGCACCAATTATTCCAATGTCTCCACGGTTTTCAAAACCATCTAATTCTGCTAAAAGCTGCATTAAGGTTCTTTGAACTTCACGATCTCCACTTGTTGAACTTTTAAGCCGTTTAGCAGCAACAGCATCTATTTCATCTATAAATATAATACTTGGTGCTTTCTCTTTTGCTAATTCAAAAACTTCACGAACTAATCTTGCTCCTTCACCTATGTATTTTTTAACAAATTCGGAAGCAACAATTTTTATGAAAGTTGAATTAGTTTCATGGGCAGCAGCTTTAGCAAGTAAAGTTTTACCAGTTCCTGGTGGACCATAAAGTAAAACTCCTTTAGGCGGTTCAATTCCAACTTTTTCAAATAATTCAGGTCTTTTAAGTGAAAGCTCAACTGTCTCCTTAACTTCTAAAATTTGATCTTCAAGTCCACCAATGGTGTCATAACTTACAGCTGGTTTTTCATCAATCTCCATTCCAGAAACATCTGCATCCTTTTCTGATGGTAAAATATCTATAATACTAAAGGTTGATTGGTTTAATGCAACTCTAGATCCTGGTTGTAATAATTTTTCGTCAAATGTTTTAGTATACTTGATTAAAAAATGTGGTCCAGTGCTACTTTTAACAGCCATTCTTGATTCATCAACTATTTCAGTAATTGTTGCAAGAACCAATGGAGGTGTTCTATATCTTTCAACTTCATTCTTAAGAGCTTTTGCCTCTCTTTCTAATTTAATTCTATCATTTTCAAGTATTATTTTTTCCTTTTCTAACTTCCTTAACTTCCATGAATGGTTTCTTTTAATTTTAATGTTTTCTTCTTTAAGAAATTTGATTTCAGTTTTAAGGTCTTCAACATTAGTTGTGCTAAATTCTTCATCTTCCATTTAGATTCTTGTCCCCTTAAATTTTTTAATTAGACATTTATACAATTTAAAATAAATTGAAATTAAATGATAACATATGAACAAATGTGTTCAAAAGCAAATTAAAAATATAAATAAAATTTTAAGAAATATAAATTTTTAACAAAATATTAATTAAAAATCCACATTTATAATTATTATAACAATAGTTATATTCATATTTTACAACATATATTATATATGTTTTTATATTATTTATAATTTGTGATTAAAAAACAAAATTAATTAAATTAAAAAATGAATGATGAAATATCCATTAAGCCAATTTTAAAGAAAGACCAGCTAAATATCCAGTTGAAAAAGCTATTTGAAGATTATAACCTCCTGTTGGACCATATACATCAATAATTTCACCAGAAAAAAATAAACATTTAACAATTTTAGATTCCATAGTTTTTGAATTGATTTCTTTAGAATTAACCCCTCCACAAGTAATTATACCATGTTCTTTATTAAAAAACCCATTAATATTCACTTTAAAATTTTTTAAATTAGTAATCAGAGAATTTATTTCATCTTTTTTTATATTTGACAACTGTTTATCTGAATTCACACCAATATATTCTAAAAAATCTTCAATAAAGCGATTTGGAAGAAAATGCTTTAGATAATTTTTAATTTTTAATTTCCCATTTTTATTAAATTCTGTCTTAAAAATATTTTTTAATTCTTCATTGTTATATTGAGGTAAGAAATCTAATGTAATATAAAAATTATTGAAAAAGCCATTTAAAAAATCGCTAGATTTATTTTCTAAACAAATAGCTTCAACAATATCATTACTTAAATCTAAAACTCCTGGACCAGATAATCCGAAATGAGTGAATAAAATATCTCCTTTTTTAAAATAATTAGTTGATTTATGTTTAAATGATATGGTTATATTTTTTAAACTAATACCTGAAAGAGATTTAATAAAAGTATCATTAGAGGTTAGAGAAAGGAGTCCTTGGTGGATTTTAGATAAACTATGGGAAAAATTAGAAGCAAAAACATATCCATCTCCAGTAGAACCTGTTGTAGGGTAAGTTATCCCTCCAGTAGATATTAAAAGATTTTTTGAATAGAATATATTGTTTAATGAAGATATTATAAAATAATCATCTTCTTTTTTAATATTCTCAACTGGAGAATTTAAAAATATGTCAACATTAAACTCTTTTAAGTACTCCATTAAAATATTTAAAACAGAATGGCTATCTCCATTTTTTGGATAAACTTTATCCCCTTCTTCAATTTTAAAATCTAATCCTTTATTTTTAAATAGTTCTAACAATTTTTCAGAAGGAAAAGAGTAAAAACTATGTTTTAAAAATGTTTTATTAGATGTTTTGAGAAGTAATTCTTTAACCGGCTTCATATTTGTAATATTACACCTTTTACCGCCAGTTAAAAGAAGTTTTTTACCTAAAAAACTGTTTTTTTCTATAATTGCAATTTTTAATGGTTTTTGATTTTTGTGACCATTAATAAAAGCACTAATAGCCCCCATTATCCCTCCTGGACCTCCACCAACAACAACTAAATCATATATGGTCATATTATTCACAAAAAAATATTTAAAAAAGGATTTAAAAAAGAATTTAAAAAATATTAAAAAATAATTTTAAAAAAAAATGATTTTTATATTCAAATAACTTAAAAATAGTAATGTTTTACAAGAAAAGAAAAAAATTAAAAAATAACATAACCAAATTAATAGAAATAAAAAAAAAAAAATATAAAAAGAAGAAAATATCGCATAATTAATTCACGAAAAAATTAATCTCTTTAAAATTGATTTAATCAATAAACCACTATTTAAATATAAATTAATAGAATATTAAGTGTTATTTTACTAAATAAAATTGCAATTAAT
>NZ_LWMV01000156.1 GCF_001639295.1 Methanobrevibacter curvatus
TAAATCTTTTATCTTCTATTAAGCTATTAATAAAACATAATTACATTATTAAATAAGAAAAAAATAGTATATAAATCTTTTTAAAAAAAAATAAGAAAAAAACAGCAAAAAATTATTTATTTTTTAATTAAGAGATAGTTAACTTAAAAAAATAATATAAATTAATAATATATTGATAAATTTAAAAAAAAATAATTAAATAAGTAATACAAATAAAATAAGGTATTTATTTAAGAAAAAAATCAAAATAATAACTAAAAAACAAAATAATTAGAAAATAAAAAAAGATGGTTAAAAAAAAAAAAGTAATACAAATAAATAAAAAAAAAATGCGAATAAAATAAAAAAAAAAGATAAAAATAGTTAAAATATATTTTAATGTTTTAAAAGTCTAAAATAATAAAATAGCTAAAAATATCTAATCGTAGTCACGCCAAGTATGTTTACATTCTGTACATTTAAAAAATCTTGTGGGAGCTTCATCTGCACTTCTTGTTTGAAGTAACCAATATTCTGCTTTTCTGTTTCCACATTTAGGACAGACTTCATTGGTTGTAGGAAGAATTCCAATGTCTTCACCTCGCATAATAACAGAATTATTAGAGTCAATTTTCTCAGAAACTGCATATTGCTCTTTATCTTCATCAGAAATGGTATTTTTATAACCACATTTACACTTCAAGTTGCCTTCTTTATCTGGTAATATCATTGCTCCACAATCTGGACAAAAATCCATAATAAACACCTATTGTTTAAAATTTATTTTAGATAGATTACTCTAAATAAAATATTAAAATCTAAATAAAAAGTCTTAATAAAAAAATTAATAAAAAAAAATTATAAAAATAACTAATAAAAATAACTAATAAAAATAATTATAAATGTCATTCAAAATGATTTTATGATCAAAAGCTAAGTTCATTGAATCGATATCTTTAAAAGAAAAAACTTTTATACTCTCTGCATCACTACCAGCATTTAACATCTTAAAATTCCCTGTAGCTAAAAAGACAATAGTGATAGTATGACCTCTAGGATCTCTATTTCCTTTAGAATAAACATTAAATAATTTTTCTAATTTAACATCAATATTAGTCTCTTCTTTAGCTTCACGAACAGCTGCAATTTCTGCTGATTCCCCATAATCAATAAACCCACCAGTTAATGCCCATGAGCCTTTAAATGGCTGATTTTTTCTTTGAATCAAAATAAACTGAGATGGATTACTCTCTTCGTAAATGAAAATATCAACGGTAATTGAAGGTTTTTTATAAACATTCATAGGTTCAATAAAATAAATAAAAAAATTAAGTAATTAGCTAATAGATTCAACTAATCCCTTAAATTCACTGTTTGTAGCATCTAACTTTTGTAATGCTTTAACTAAAGAAGATTTGGGAGATTTTTTATTTCTGGTTTTTATGGTAAAAATTGGATGACCAATAATAGGGTGATCAATTCCATAAACTGCATAAGTTACATTCTCATCTTCCATTAAATATTTTCTAAGTATGTTACACAATGTATGAGTTTCTCCTTTTGTCACAAATTCTAACTCTGTTTTAGAACTTTTAATAATCTCTATATCATCAGTTTTAATTTCTGCATCTTTATTTAATGTCTCTAAAGTATCCATAATATCCACCTTATAACTCTATTATCATATATTACTGAATGAAAATAAAATAAAAATAAAATAAAAATAAAATAAAATAAAAATAAACTAAATTGAAAATAAACTAAATTAAAATACGAATATTAAACAATAATATTCATAAATAAAAATGTATAATATTAATAAATGTAGTCGTCTGAAATTTTTCTTTTTTCTCTTTTTCCGCAAACTTCACAATATAATTCCGTTTTATTTTTACCTGGAATCATATATGCTCTACATCTTGTACACATTGCCTTTAAAACACCATCAGAATTATCTTCAGTATTTAAATCTAAATTATTTCCAGCAACTTTAGTAACTTTAGCTTGGATAATGTCTCCAATTCTAAAAGCATCAGTTAACTTTTCAAGATAACCTTTTTTAACTTGTGAAACATGAATTACACCCATATATGAAAAAACCAAACCTCTTGAGGTATTTTTAGCAGATTGAATATTTACCATTGCTCTTTGACCTCTAATATCAGTAATTTGTCCGTAAATTTTTTCTCCAACTTCTAAGACATTTGGATTTCCAGCTTTAGGAATAATTGAAATGGTTTTGGTCAAATCATTAATAGAAACTGTTCCTAAAACAGATGCTTTAATATATCCCCCATCATCATAAGCCAATTTATCAGGTAAAAACTGCTCACTTACCCCAATAACATCTCCTGGCATTACAAAATCTCCTGATTTTACACTCATTCTTACACCATAGTATTGTATAAATATTAGTTAAATACATAGCTAAATAAATATTAGTCAAATAATTAATTAAATAGATAGTTAAGTAAATAGCTAAATGATTTAGTTAAATAAATTTCTTTTAAATCAAAAAAAGCATATTATTAAAACTTATTGTAAATTATAAAAGTAATATCTTATTAAAAATAATAAATTTATACAATTTAATAAATGTATAAATTAAGAAAATTTAAGAAAATAATTAATATTAATAAAAGTATGAAATATAATCTCTTAAATTTAATTATTAATAGTTATTAAAAATTAATAGATGTAATTTATATGTTTATAATAATATTTAAAGTATTAGTAAAATTGAAATTTTTTTAGTATCATTTAATTTTCATAAAACAATACATTCTTCAAAAATAATTTAAAAATAATTTAAAAAAATTAAAATCAAATAAGAATAATAAAAAATAAATAAAAAATAAATAAAAATAATAAAAAACAAATATTAACTAGTAATAATACTTATAATATCTCCATTTAAAAGTTCATAATCACTTGAAACACGCATATTTGTTTTAGCATTAATTGCATGCATAAACTTGTCACCAATATCTGTATGAACAATATAAGCTAATTGTCGTGGATTTGAACCATTAGTAATTAAAATCCCATCAGGTAAAATATTACCTTTATTATCAGTAAGCTTGTGCTCATCTTCAACTGGATAAACAACAATCATATCTAATAGCTTAAATATTGCTTGATTAAGAGCTTCTTGAACACCAGTAGAACCAAATTTCTTTAAAACATTAATTTTAATATATTCTAATGCATTTTTTTGTGCTTGGGATAATTCTTCTTCTTTTAAAATATTAAAATCATCATTTCCAGAAATATAATCAATTAAACCACTTTCTGCTGCTTTAACAAGAGCCAATTCCGATTGAGCTGATGCAGCAATTACATTAGGATATTTTTCTTTAATTTTTTTAATATTTCCTTCTGCTGTAGGCAAATCTGCTTTGTTAGCAACAATTAACATTGGTTTAGCTATTTCTAAAAGTTTTCTAATTAATTTTAAAAAATCTTCTTTTTCCCATTTAGTGAAATCTGGGTCAATAGATCTTTTAGCAGTGATAACATGTTCAATAAGAATTCCTGTTCCTGAAAGCTGCTCATGGATTACTTTTGCAACATCTAATTTTTCTGCTTCAATTTTACGAATCAATCTACTCCAATTTTTGTTTAAAATTCCATAAATCCACATTACAATTTCTTCTTGAAGAAAATCAATGTCTTCAAGAGGATCATGAGAACCAGGATCAACTGGTCGCCCTTCAATATCTGTAGAACCAGAGGCATCAATTATATGTAAAAATACTTTTGCTTGGCGAAGTTCATCTAAAAACTTGTTACCAAGTCCTCTTCCTTCATGTGCCCCAGGAACAAGTCCTGCAACATCAATAAGTTCTATTGGTAAGAATCTAATTCCATCAATACATTTAGAATTCCTTGGATTACAATCAACTTCCATTTCCTTACATGGGCATTGACTTGTAACATTTCCAACTGCTTTATTTGCATCTATTGTTGTAAACGGATAATCAGCCATTTCCACAGTAGAAGATGTAGCTGAATTAAAAAATGACGATTTTCCAACATTTGGTTTTCCTGTGACTGCTATTTGTAACATATTTTCACTCCTTATATAATAGTAGATTATAATAATAGTTGAATAATAATTGAAATAGAATAATTAATAATAGAATAATTAACAATAGAATACTAATTGAAACAATTTTTTAATTCAATAATAATCAAAAACAATGATAATGAAATAATAAAATAACATTATACAATTATTAATATAATTCATATCAATAATTTCTCAGGCTATAATTTTTATTTAAAAAAGTTATTTATCTCTTCAGAGGATAAAAATCTATTAAATTCTACAACTTCAGCCATTTTAGCTATTAATTCTATGTCTAAATCTTTTTCCACTTGATTATGTGCAGAAATTGCAAAATCTTCTAATTTAATTTCAACTTCTGGGGTTCCTCCTCTTATTGGTAAATTTGCTTTACCCAGTCCAAAAACATTTTCTAAATTACTATGATTTTTAATATATGGTAAGACCTTTTTAAATATATTAAAGTCATAAATTCTATTTAAAATAGCTCCATTAACTTTTAAACCCATTTTTTTCAAAAAGTTAATGTGATTTGTAATGTCAACAGCAGAAGACTCTATTCCAGATTTATTCACACTTGAAACTAATAATAATGGAATATTTGATGAAATAGCAATTTCAACTCCAGAATAAGGCATTATATCTTTTAATAAGCCAATTAAAACACTCATTGCACCCTCAATTAAAACAATATCATAACTAGAAGATTTTAATGAGTTTAAAACATTTTCAATATCTACCCATCCAAGATTTCCAAGTTTTATTGATGCATAATTTTCCATTAAACCGTTTGTAAGGTATAATCCTGGGACAATATCCCTGATATCTGAACCTATTTTTAAAATTCCTACATTTAATCCTCTTTTTCTTAAAGCTCCAGCTATTCCAGTAGTAATAAAAGTTTTTCCAGAATCAGAACTTGTACTTCCAATAAAAAGAGCTAAAGGAGCATTATAATTAGAATTAAGATTTTTATCAAAGTTGAAACTATTAGCTATAATAGAATCACCAGTCAAATTAGAATTATTATTTATATTAAAATTATTAGTTATATTAGCCTTATTAGCTATATTAACATTATTTTTTTTACTTGAAATGGTATTTATAAAATCTAAATCTTTTTTTATAACTATTCCAGAATCAATAGCTATTTCTTGATTAATTTTTTCTTTAAACAACTTATTTCTATTAAAAATATTAATTTTATCTTCTTCATCTGAATCTAAAAATTTAAAAATATTATTTACAATTTGAGGATTATTATCAAGAATTCCATGAACCATTGTTCCAACAACATTACCATCATCATTTATTACTCCAGATATGGTTTCAAAATCAACATTATCATAGTTTGCTCTTTTTAATCTAGATTTAATAATAGTTTTATTATTTGTAGAGATTTTTCCATAGGTGTGGCAATGAAAACCAAGAATGGCTTCAACAACGCCATCAGTTAAAAATGATTCATTTAAAGAGTAAGCTTCAACTCTATCATTGCTTATCATTGGAGAAAAATTAACATCTAAAAGATTTAATCCTTTTTTAACAATGGGAAATGGTGAATTTCTTCCAATGTCTGTTGATGATGAAATAACTTGAAAACCAGAACATATTCCCAAAATTAACTTTCCATCATTAGCCATTTTCTTAATTTCAATAGCTAAATCATTAGTCATAGATTCTGACTCTACAATACTTCCACCAGGAATTATTAAACCATCTAATTCTTTATTCGCTGGAACACCATTGACTAAGCCATTTGATTTAACAAGATCGGTTGGTAAATTTCCAAAGGTTTCAAAACCTGGTAATGCACCCTTAATGTAAGCCATTCCAATTTTCATAATAACATAAACAAAAAACAAAATATTTTTTTTTAAAAAAAAATGGAGTTGTCTAATTTAAAAAAAATAAAAAAAAACAAAAGAATTTTAAAAATGCATTTAAAAGAATTTAAAAATTTTAAGAATTTAAAACATTAAAATAAAATATTAAAATGGAATATTAAAATAAATAATTAAAATATTAAGCTAAATATTAAATTAAAATATTAAACTAAATATTAGATTAAAATATTAAATTAATTATTAAATTAAGTATTAAATTCAAAAAAATGCAGTAATGAGAATTACTCAACTGATTCTAAGGCAATCATTGCTTCAAGGATTTTTAAATCTTCTTTAGGCTTTGCTTGTAGTTGTAATCCAACAGGAATTCCATTTACATCTCCAGCCTTCATACTGGCAGCTGGAATACCTGCTAAATTAGCTATTACAGTTAAAACATCATAAGCGTACATTTCCATTGGCTCTAATTTATCACCAATTTTATGAGGAAGTTTAGGGACTGTTGGGGAAGCTATTAAATCAACACCATCTAATAGCTTGTTAATTTCAGTTCTAATTAATGATCTTGCTTGTAAAGCACGTTTATAATACTTTCCACTAAATTCTTGTTGTGATATGTATGAACCCATTTCTATTCTTCTTAAAACCTCTTCACCACAAACATCTTCGATTTTATAACCATACTTACGTCCATCATACTTTCTTGTGGCTGAAAAGAACTCAACATAGTTTATAAGATAGTAAGTAGGTAAACATAAATCAACATAGTCAAATTTAAGGTTGATAATCTCTCCACCTAAATCTTCAATCTTTTCTAATGACTTATCAACTAATCCATTGATTTTATCATCTGTAACATCAGAAAACTCCTTAACAACAGCTATTTTTTTACCTTCAATTAATTCTTCAGGATTATTTTCTAATGGCTTTAAAAAGTCAGATGAATTCCATTTTAAGCTTGTACAATCCTTAGGATCATTAGTTACTAAACTATTTAAACCAATAGCTATTGCTGATGAATCAGCACCTAAAGGACCAATTTGATCTAAACTCATTGATAAATCTAAAAGACCTTGACGAGAGACTGCTCCATATGTGGGTTTAAAACCAAAAACACCACAGTGAGATGAAGGATTTCTAATTGAGCCACCTGTATCACTTCCAAGGGCAATATCACACATTAAACTAGCAACAGCAGCAGCACTTCCACCACTTGATCCACCTGGAATTCTACCAGTAGCAGCAGGATTGTCAGTTGAACCAAAATAAGAGCTTTCAGTAGAGCTTCCAGCTGCAAATTCGTCCATATTTGTAATACCAAGGATAATTCCATCTTCATTTAAGATGTTATCTATGACTGTAGCATTGTAACTTCCATAGTAATTTTCAAGTGTTTTAGAAGCTGCAGAAATAACAAAATCTTCCACATTTATGTTTGCTTTAATTGCAAAGACAAGTCCAGATAAAGCACCGACTTTTTCTCCATTTTTAATTTTTTTGTCAATTTTTTCAGCTTGATTTAATGCATTATCTCCATCCACTTCTAAAAATGCATTGATACTTTCATTCTTTTTTTCAATAACAGAAATAAAATCTTCAACATTGTCTTTTCCAGATAATTCCTGATTTTTAATAGCTTCTAACTTTTCAACAACTTTCATCTAAACACCATAATTAAAAAGGACAAATAATTAGTATTAATATAATATAAATAATGTAAATAAACCATATAAAGATAAAATATTAGAAAAAACCTTAAATAAAGATTAAAAATAAAAATAAAAAAATAAAAAATTTTTTTATCATTTATTGTAATCTTTTTAATCAATAGAGTTTTTAATCTAACACATAATAATAAAAGCAATAGTTAATAATAAATCTAATACTTAATAATATTATAATTATTATTTTCAAGGTTTAAATAATTAATTAATTTTAAAATATTTTAAGTGCTTATGGAAAGCAATTCATAGGATGTGCAATGATATTTTTGTAAAAACAGATATTTAATTAAAATATGTTAAAACATGTACCAAATATTAATAGATGCTTTTACAAAAAATAAATATTTAAAAATAATTATAATTTGTAAATAATTAATATTAATTTGTTAAATTTAAATTAAAATATTTTAAAGAATAATAAAAATTAAATGCCTAAAATAATTATTTTTATCAAATAAGGATTAATATTAATTAAAAAAGAATTTTATTAAATATTTATATCTATATTTATATTTATTTTTATAATAAAATGTATTATAAATTTATAAATTTAATTTAACTTAATTAATCAAATTTAAAAAAAAAAATTAGATTTTCGAATTGCTACACAGCCTTTTAAAAAAAAATTAATTTAAACTTAGTATAAATAATATAAATGAATATAAAAACATAAAGGAGTATATTTAAAAATAAAGAAAAAGAATTAATTTTAACAAAAAATATCATAAAATTAATTCATTTAAGTTTTTAGATATTACTTTAAAATATGTTTTTTAATAAATAGCTATTTTTTCTTATAAATCTATTTAATCAAAGGATGATCAATTTGAGCTTAAAATTATCTGTTTTGGCAAGTGGTTCCAGTGGAAATATTATATATGTAGAAAGTGATGAAAGTGCAATATTGATAGATGCAGGTATTAGTAAAAAACAGAGTGAAATCCTTTTAAATAAAATTGGCAAAAACTTAAGTGATATTAAAGCTATTTTTGTTTCTCACGAACATGTAGACCATATAAGAGGTGTTGGAGTCATTAATCGTGGGTATAATACATTAATCTACGGAAATAAGGATACATTAAGCTGTGATAAGTTTAGAAAAATTACTGGTAATGTGAATCCAGATTCCTTGAGATTAATAGAAGCTGAAAAAGCCATTAATTTTGATGATTTAAAGATTACTGCATTTTCTACCAGTCATGATTCTGTTAACTCTCAATTCTACATAATTGAACATGAAAATAAAAAATTTGTATGTTTAACAGATCTCGGTCATCTAAAGCCTGAAACTTTATCATTAATTAAAGGTGCAAATGCTTATTTAATTGAAAGCAACCATGATGTAGATTTACTTATTAATGGAAATCGACCAGAATTTAATAAAAAAAGAATTCTTAGTAAAGTTGGACATTTATCTAATGAAGATTGTGGAACCCATTTATCTGAGTGCATTGATGAATCTACACATACCGTTATTTTAGGTCATCTTAGCAAAGATCACAACAATAAATCCCTTGCATTAAACACTGTTAAGAAGATTTTATCTGAAAATTCTAGATTTTTTTCTAATTCTCTTAACATTATAGCTTTTACCCAAAAAGATGACCCTACAGATCTAATTGATGTTTAACAAGAAGCATAGAGAACATAAATAAACTTCTTTTTAAAAAATTAAAATAATTACTTAAAAAAAATTATTTTAAAATTATTTTAAAATTATTTTAAAATTACTTTAAAATTACTTTAAAATTTGATACACCTAAAGAGAATATATACATCATTTTAGAATATATATTCCATATACATCCAATAAGAATATATACACCTAAAGAAAATATATACATATAAACTTAAAAGAGATGAAAATATGTTACCTTGGGGAAACAATACACAATTGAGTAGTGGAGAATTCTACAACAGAAAAAATGAAATTGAGCTTTTAAAAAGCTTGTTAAATACAACCAGTACTGGTTCACCTCCTGCAATAATAATGCCAGGTATTCGAGGTGTTGGAAAGAGTGTTCTTTTAAAAAAAATCAAAAAAGAAATGGAAAATGATTATCTAATTTCATACATCGATTTAACAAAGAGTTATGGTTATCAAATGGGGAATTTAGATGAAAAAGGAATTATTGAAGAATTTTATAGTTCATGGATAAAAGCATCTAAAGAAAAAAACTTTAACACTTTATTAAATCAAATAAAAATGAGAATCAAATCAAAAACCTTTGAAATAAGAGATATTGTTGATGTTGGAGGATTTCCTGTTCCAGTACCAAAAACAGAGGAGGATATTAAAGGATTACTTGAATACACAATGGAGTTACCTCAAAATATCTATAATAAACATAAAAAGAATATTAAAGGTTGTATAATGATTATTGATGAAATACAAGCATTGAAGGATTTAGGTAAAAATTTAGATTCTTTTTTATGGTTTTTTAGATCAATTATTCAAAATCAAAGGAATGTAGCTTACATCTTTTCAGGATCCTTAAGCTCAAAAGACGAATTATTAGAGCAAATTGGAGGTTCAAGTGGAGCTTTTGGAGGAAGAATGTTGACAACAGAGATAAAACCATTTTCAATTGAAACAACAGAAAACTACCTAAAAGAAAGGATCCCAGAATTGAAGTTTACAGTGGATGGTTTTGAAAGATTCTACTACTGTACAAAAGGAATTCCATATTACATAAACATTTTTGCCAATTTATTAGAAAAAAATAAGAAACTAAATAAAGAAAACATAACAAAAGAATTCAAAAGAAATTTAACAATGTTAGCTGACCATTTAAAGTTACAGTGGGCGGTTTTAAATCATAGTGAACAAAAAATTTTAACTCTTTTACTAGATAAACCAGTGAAAAGAAAAGATATTTCTCTAAAATTAAACAGGACTTCGAATTCATTGAGTAAGCCAATAAATAACCTAATAAAAAAAGGTTTAATAGAAAAAAATGGACAAGGAACATATTATTTAACTGAACAGATTTTAAAAGCCTGGCTTAAAGAAGAATTCAAGACAAATGGGGTTTACCCATTTAGAACTAAATTTTAATTTTATGTATTAACCATTAAATAAATTTTAATTAAATTATATTTAAAAGAAATATTTTAAAAAATATTTTAAAATTTTATACAATCAAATGAATACATACATCTATGGAGAACATATACACCTAAAGAGAATACATATTCCACATACACCTATAGAGAATATATACATCCATCGAGAATATTTTTTAATTAAATGTATATTTATATACTATAAAGCATTATATATTACATTAATCAAAATAATAAGTATTCTTAAAAAATAATAAAAATGTTGAAAATAAATTAAAAAAAATATTAAAAAAATAGTAAAAAAATAGTAAAAACTAGTAAAAATCAAATAAAAGCAATTGAGATTAAATTAATAGATATTGAAAAACTAAAGTGTGATAAAATGTACAATATAACCTTACCAAGTGATGAAGTACCTAAACATTGGTACAATATAAATCCAGACTTACCTATAGAACTTCCAATGCCCATAGATGGTGAAGGAGGTCATCAAGTCGAAAATTTGCCAATAATATTTACAAAAGCAGTTTTAGAACAAGAAATGTCAATGGAAAGATATATAAAAATACCTAAAGAAGTTCGAGATATATATCAAAGAATTGGAAGACCTACACCACTTTTTAGAGCAAAATCTTTAGAAGAAAAGTTAAATACTCCTGCAAAAATTTACTACAAGCGAGAAGACTCATCTCCTGCAGGTTCTCATAAGTTAAATAGTGCTTTGGCTCAAGCATACTATGCCCGTGAAGAAGGAGTAGAAAAACTTACAACAGAAACTGGTGCAGGTCAATGGGGAAGTGCTTTAGCCCTTGCATGTTCAATGATGGGGATAGAATGTGATGTATATATGGTTAAAGTATCATACAATCAAAAGCCATTTAGAAAAACTGTAATGGAATTATACAACAGCAACATCTATGCATCACCAAGTATGAATACTGATGTTGGAAGAAAAATCAACAAAGAAACTCCAGAACATCCAGGTTCACTTGGAATAGCTATTTCAGAAGCTATTGAAGTAGCATTAGCCAATGAAAATACTAAATACTCATTAGGTAGTGTCTTAAACCATGTAATGTTACACCAAACTGTAATAGGTCAAGAATTAAAAAAACAACTAGAAATAGCTGAAGAAGAACCTGATGTCTTTATAGCATGTGTTGGTGGAGGAAGCAACTTTGCAGGGTCAATGTATCCTCTTATTAAAGATAAACTGGATGGAAAAATAGATGCAGAGTTTTTAGCTGTTGAACCAAGTTCCTGTCCAACACTAACTAAAGGGTCCTATGAATACGACTTTGGAGACACAGAAGGGTTCACTCCAATGTTAAAAATGTTTACTTTAGGTCATGATTTTATAGCTCCATCAGTCCATGCTGGAGGACTAAGATACCATGGCATGAGTCCACAGGTAAGTGTTTTAGCTAAGGCAAATGTAATTAAACCAGTTTCTGCTGCTCAAGAAGATATTTTCAAAGCAGCCCAACTGTTTGCTAGCACTGAAGCTATTATTCCAGCACCAGAATCTTCTCATGCATTAAAAATAGGAATTGACGAAGCTAAAAAAGCTAAAGAAACTGGTGAAGAGAAAACTATTGTTATTAACCTATCAGGTCATGGTTTACTTGATTTACAAGGTTATTCCGACTTTTTAAGTGGAAATTTAACTCAATAGCTCTTTTAAATCATTAATATATTTATATTAAAATTTTATAAAAAAAAATTTAAATAATAATAGTGGCATATAAATTATTTATTTAAAGTAAGTCCTCATAGACTGGTCTCTCCCATAGACAACACCCCATTAAATTGGAAAGTATCTATGAGGCAATAAACACTCTTTTTTTTATTAATAATGGGTTTTATTTTTCTAATTAATTTTTTTAAACAATTTTAAAACTATTAACCTCATTTTACTTTATTCAATCTATTTTTATTATATTTGAAAAATTTAGCTTTATCTTTAATATAATAAAGATAAAAAGAATTTGACTTGGAGGTCAGATTATGAATGATTATGAACATGAACCACTGTTACTGTTCCAGATTGAAGGAAAGCCTCGCAGACATAGGCTTAAGAACTTGCGTAGTTTTGTGGCAGTTTACAACAATAAAATCACAATTGAATTAGATGGCGAAACGGACATCTACTCCTCTGAAGAAATCTTTGACATATATATCAAAGAACCTATTGTAGAAGATGTAGGCAGTAAAACCACTGTAATAGAGTTCTATGAAGAAGGTGAGCAGGGATTTTATGAATTGGAGGACGATACATTTCCGGGTTTAGCAACTCAGATGGAAAAGGCACTTACTCACCAGTGGGTATACATCTTGGAAAAATGCGAATACCCTGAAACGGTCAAGTGGTTTAATGCCTGCAATGCCATATTGAACATTGCTACCGAACAAAACCCTATAATTTTTGGCGGGGCTGACAAAAATCCAGATACAATGAATGCTCAGCGAAAAATTCTGTTTGATACATGGCAAATTAACACTGCTAATGATTTGGTGTATTGGCTGTCCATGCTTCTAAATGGTCGTTCTGTTGAGCAATATGAAGATGTACTGGAAAACGGCAACTGTTTAGATGTTGATACAGGGGAGCTGTTTGAAAGAATAGAGCATGCAGGAAGTTCCCACTGCCTATGGGCATGGGACTTGCAACGTCTGATAAATCTCGCAGCACTCGGCTATCTCTGTGACTATCTCACATGGGAAGATGCACTCGACCACTGCCTTGAGGCTGGGCTAAAGCTACAAACTCTTTATAGCAGCTGGGATGAGTTCGTCGATTGTTATTTACTTGGATATTGTTATTGGGCAGAAGAAAATCCAGATGACGAGAGTGGCGAAGGATTTATGCGAAGACAGATTTATGATTATTATAAGAAACTAAAATCAAATCCATGGAAAATTCAATGGAATCACAAGCTATCAAGAGAATGGTGATATGCTTAAATTTGTAACCGATTTATTTACAGGAAATTACAAGATACTCGCATGGTTTATATTAGCAATTATCCTAATCTATATTCCAGCATGGTTTATATACCTTCATCTGCGAAAGAGGAAAAGCGAAGTATTTTTGTCCAAATATCCCCATGCTGCCAAGGTACACATTTTGCACGGTGAGCTTACAGGCAATCTAACCGTTCATTCTGTAGATGGAGAAAAGCCAGTACTTGATTCAGAGAGAACTGCGATGTATCTCTATCTGACACCTGGAATACATACACTTGAACTTGCATATCAGTGGACGGAAGTTGCACCCTTCGAGCAAGTATACGGACTGAATAAGACAATGAATGGGAAAAATGTTAGTATTAGAGTATCAATTGAAGTAGGCAGACACTATACACTTGGTTATGATAAGAAAAGGGAAACTTATCGCTTAAAAGTTGTAACACCACATCCTGCAAGAGTATAATATTAACATAACAGCATACAAAATTTGAATTTGAAAGGAAGTAGCACTATGGAGAAAAACATTCAGCAAATAATGGACGATTTGCAAAATAACATTGAAGACTCAGATTTTCAAGCTTATTGTAATTCATTGATGGAATCTTTAGGAAATCTGCCTTATCCTCAAGGAGCAATCTCTCCTTTGTTAATGTTTATGAGCAACAATCCGAACCTTGATTATGGTATACCAGGTGTGATTGCTCATTTCATCGAAAAATTCCCTGAAAATGAATATGCCGATGCACTTATTACTATTATTCAGAATAATCCTACAGAGCTCAATACATAGATGTTTTTCATATTATGAATGCATGGAGTAGTCCTCGGCAAAATGAGTATATTGACATTATGAAATCTGTCATCAAACATCCCCCAATAAGTGAAGAACTGAAAAATCAAATAAACGAAGATTTAATAGACTTTGAAGAATAAATAGTTATGAATCTCGACAAATTATAGTTAACAGGGATAATGGGAACAAAAATTTGAATAAAAGTCAAAGTGAAAAGAAAGGATCATGAAAATGGTCAAAGTGGAGAAATTGGAAAAAATGTCAAAAACAATTTGCTATAGTCTATTACTAAACTTTTTGCACATTAAATCAGTTTTGTCTATTAATATAAGATATTATAGTTAAGAAAATAAATTTTAGAAGTAATAATTTTTTTAAAAATTCTTATATTCATATATTAATTAAATCTTATATTCATATATTAATTAAATGATTATAATAAAATATTTTTTTATACCATATAAAGTTTTTATATAATAAAGGTATAAAATAATTATTTATTTTTATTCTTTTTCATCTTTTTTCTAATTCAAATTTCTTTTTCTAATTGATTAATTTCTTGTCTTATCATCTTTTGCTCATTTATTTTAGTTAATATTTCAGCAGGAACATCTTCACCCATAAATAACATATTCTTGAGCATGTACAATAAAATACAAAAAAATGCAACATGATCTATATTCCATTGCTTAGTTTTGGATTATTATAAACAAAGACATTTTGAGCTAAGATTTAATAAAAACAAACACTTTATTTATATATGTATATCCTAAAAGATATAAAAAATAAATATTTATATTTCCTAAAAGATATATAAATTTAAATACTAATAGATACAAAAAGATATATAAATAGCTGGATTTATTTTTACATAAAAATAATTTTAAATATTTTTTTACATTTTAAATATAAAGGTTAAATATAAAGGTTAAATATAAAGGTTAAATATAAAGGTGTTCAAATGGATGAATTTGATTTTAAAGACAAATTAAAAAATTATATTAACTCTAAGCAAGGTAATATGTCCTTAACACTTGAAAAAATTAATGGATTAAACCATAGAAAAGATTATTATGATGTTAAAAAACATTTAGACAATTTTTTAAATGGAATAGATGGTCACAAGTTCATTGTCCTTCCTGGCTTAAGAGGTGTAGGAAAAACAACAATTCTTCTGCAGTTATATAGTTATTTACTTAATGAAAAGAATGTTAATCAAAAAAATATCCTTTATATATCAATGGATCAAGTTGTTGACATGTTTAATACCAGTATTTTAGATGTTGTAGACATTTTTTTAGAATCGACACATGACACAGTAAAAGAAGCTTTAGACAAACCAATATTTGTATTTGTAGATGAGTGTCATCATGATAAAAAATGGGGTAGTTCTGGAAAATTCATATACGACGATTCTGAAAACATATTTTTAATTTTCACTGGTTCTTCAGCTATTGAGTTAGAATTAAATCCAGATATTGTTAGACGAAGTTTTAAACAAGTGATTTATCCAAACAATTTTAGTGACTATCTTCTTTTAAAGCATAATATAAAGACAGACTCTAAATTTTCTAAATCTATAGAAAATATAATCTATTTTGGTGCAGATAAATACATTAAGAAAGGAAAAATTTTAGAAGAAAAAATACATAAACAGCTATTTAACTTAAGAAATGATTCTAATTTAGAATTTAATAAATTTTTAAAAACATATGGATTAGTTTCAAGCTTAAAATTCCAAGAACGAGAGGCATATAGCGAGATGTATGAAATTTTAAACCATGTTGTTTATAAAGATATTCCCTCTATTAAATCATTTAACAATTCTACAAATGAAATTATAATGCGAGTACTTATTTATTTAGGATTAAAAAGACCAGGTTCTACATCAATTACAAAAATTGCAAATAATTTATCAGAAACGCCAAAATTAACTCAAAAAATTCTAGATGCTTTAGAAAAAACCCAAATGATTTTTTCTGTTAAGCCCTATGGTGGAGCAACTAAGGTAATTAAAAAGCCTTGGAATTATTATTTTTTATCTCCATCTATAAAATCAGCCATTAACTATGAAATAGGAATGTTTAACTTAAATAACAAAAAATGTTTAGGAGCACTATATGAGAATCTTGTAGCCACAGCTTTATACAAAATGACTAAAACAAGTTTTAGAGGCATGGGCTTATTTTATCCAACAGAGAAAAAAGATTGTGATTTTTTACTTAGGACCAAATTAGATGACATTGTTCCTGTTGAAGTAGGAATAGGTAAAAAAACTAAAAGCCAATTAAAAATAGCTATTAATAAATATGATTGTGACTATGGAGTATTAATATCTAACAGATACAATAAAATACAAAAGCATGACAATATAATCCATATTCCATTACTTAGTTTTGGGTTTTTATAAAAAAGAGGAATTTAGAAGTAAATTTTAGCTAAAAAAATAAAAAAAGATAAAAATAAATAAATTTGAATCAAGGAAATTAAATGACAAAATACATAAAAGCTAAATTCAAAGAGTGTCCAAATCGATTTATAGCCAAGGTCGAAATAGATGGAAAAGAAGAAATAGCCCATGTTCCCAATACAGGACGTTGTAAGGAGCTTTTAACACCAAATACAATCGTGTATCTACTTCCAAGTGATAATCCAAATCGAAAAACAAAGTATTCCCTACATTTTGTAGAAAACAGAGGTTATTTAGTCTCAATCTATTCAAGCCAAGCTAATGAGATAGTTTATGAAGCCATTAAAGCAAAAAAGATCAAAGAACTAAATGGCTACAACAACATAAAAAAAGAAAAGACTGTAGGTAATTCTAGAATAGACTTGTTTTTAGAAGATGAAAAAAAGAAACATCCTGATTGCTACATCGAAGTAAAAGGAGTGACATTGGTTAAAGACAAAACAGCTATTTTTCCTGATGCACCAACAGAACGTGGAAAAAAGCATCTTGAAGAGTTGATTGAACTTAAAAGACAGGGATTTAGAGCCATTGTGTTCTTTTTAATTCAGCACCCTCTTGGCAATAGCTTTAAACCTAACTGGGAAACTGATTTAAACTTCTCAAAAATGTTACAAATAGCTGAAAAAGAAGGAGTAGAAATTTTAGTTTATAAAACAATAAACAGCTTAGATAAAATAGAAATTGATGAAAATTCAGTAGAATATGACTTAAGCAACCATTAATAAATTAATTTCAAAAAACATTCTTAAAAAAAAAAAAAAAAAAAAAATTATGAAAAACACACATAAAACAACTTAAAAAAAATAATAAAAAGTAATAAAAAAGAATTTATTTCAAATATTCTTCAATAACAATATTACCATCCATAAAAACTAAACCATGGTCTTTTGCATATTTTTCTGCTTGTTCAACTGTTTTTGCATTTCCTGTATCTCCATCCATCATTTCACAGACCACTGTAACTGGAGTAATACCAGCCATTTCAGCCATTGCTAAACTAATTTCTGTATGACCTTCTCTTTTCTTTAAAAGCCCATCAGCTCCACGTAGTAATGAAACATGCCCTGGAGATCTAAATTCAGCACCAAATTCATCAAATTTTTTTTCAGAACATAATTTTGCAACACTACTTATAGTTAATGCCCTATCATTATCTGTTATCCCTGTAAATGTTTTTCTATTATTTACCCATATTGCAAATGAAGATTTTTCATCATAAGGAATATCATTAGGAGTTAAAGCCTCTAAAATAGGATATTTATCTTTTGCAACATCCATTATATCTGTCATAAATGGAATACCTATTTTATCACAGTATTCTGGATGAAGACATGTGCAGATTAATCCTCCTGCATCTTCTCTCATAATAGTTACTTCACGGTTTGTTACAAATTCTGCACCAATAATCATATCTGTTTCACTTTCTCTTTTCTCATTGTCATACATTAGGACAAATTCTCCATTTCTCATTGCTTTTAGTGCTTTATCTAACATATTTTAACCTATACTCTTAAATAAACTATATCATTTTAAAAAATGTATATTTTCTTAAACATTTATCATTATTAAATATATACTTAAAAATATTTAAATTTTTTGAATTTTTTGAATTTTTTAATTTAAAAAAATCATTCTATTAAAAGTATAAAATTTAACAAGCATGTTGAAAATTAATAAAAAAACAATAAAAAAACAATAAAGAATTAATAAAAATTAAAAATAAGAACTAAATACATCCAATTAAATAAATAAATAAAGTAAATAAAATAAATAGACTAAATAAAATAAATAGGCTAAATAAAAAACAGTAAAATAAATTAATTTAAAAAAATAGCTAACCCTGATGTGCTAAACAAAATCTACAAACTGCTTTGGGATTTGTAGTATTATTTGCTTTAACTGGACAGTAAAATTTCCCATTGTCCTCTCTAACTTTTGTGTGTCCTGGAAATATGCTTCCAACAGCATGTATTGGTTCTTCTAAAATAAAAGTAGTGTAAATACAAATTAAATAATATATTTGTCTTTGTTTTTTAAATTCATTCTCAGGATCTTCTTCTTCTCTGTTTTCGTCTTGGTTTGAAAAAAAGTCAATGGCTTTAAGATATTTTTTCTTATGAATTTTCTCATTATATTCTTTATCATCAATACCTATTTCTGCAACTTTCATGTAGAAATTCTTGATGTAAATATCATCAAAATGACCTTTGTATTCGTCTCTTACATATTTGCAAGCATCTCTAAAGTTAGATGTTGATGACATAATATCAAAAATAGAAATATTTTTAGCATATTTTTTTAAAGCATCTAAAAGATCATTTTTATATATTATCTCTTTAGATTTTAATTTTTTAAAGTCTTTAAACATAAAATCACACAAATACTAACCCATTACCAATAATGAAAGCATATAAATATTTTTAATTTAATTTCATCCATACAGATTTATAGTAAGATTTTTAACTTTACTTCCTCATTATCAGAAAGTTTTAAGGTTTTTCTTAATTCTTGTAAAGCTATAAACTCTAGATAGTTTTCTTCATGAACAGTTTTATCTGGAAAAACAATTGCTCCTTCAATCTTATCATTTAAAATAGCTTTGATAAATCTAACACTACCATGATCATTTTCTCCTTTGATCAATATTGAATGCTCATTTTTTAATTCAACAATTTCATCTAAATATTTTTCATCTAAGATTATATTTAAAGTTCCAGAATAAGGAGTAAAACCTAATTTTTCATTAAATTTATTCTTATAAAAATCCATTCCTATAAAATAAGCTCCTTTTCCAAGTCCAGTAGTAATTTTTCCAGTAATCTCCATAGTAACCTCATATAAGTAAATTTGATGATATATTAGTAGAATTCATTTAAAAAAAAAAAAAAAAAAAAAAAGATTTTTTCTTAAATTTTTTAAAAATTTCTTTTTTAAGTAATAATTTTTTCTAAAAGTTGATTTTATCAAGATTTAATATGAATTGTAGCATGAATTTATCTATAATTGTCTGTGATTGATATATATTAGTTTCATATATTAAAGATGGAATTCCACTCTTTAAAATTGGAATTGAAACATATTCTGGACTTGTTGGATGGTCATCAGTAGCAGGCACAAAATTTAAAAGTTCAAATCCATTAATATTCTTTACTATATCCTTAGCTATTTCTGTTGATTTATTATCATTTAATGGAGATATTATAAAGTTATCTTCCACATAAAATGCTCTATGTCCGTGAAAATCAATAGTTATTGAATAATTTTTCTTCATTATATCTGGAACAACAAATTTTTGAGCCAATAGTTGTCCATTATCCCTACTTTTATCAAAATCTTCATTATTTTTAGTTACATCAACAATATATACATAATAACTACTATTTAAAGAATTTGAATACTTTTTTATATATTTTAATAATGATTGGTGAGATTTAAATTCTAAAGGATGAACTCCAATAATAACAGCTATTTTATTAGTAGAATTAGGATTTCCATATGGTCCTTCAAGAGTGACTTTACCTGATTCATTTTCACCTAAAAGAATCGTAGAATTATTATTTAGATTGCTTATACATATAAAAGTAATCAAACTTATAAAAGCAATTAATATTATTAAAATAAAAATTATTATATTGCGTTTTGTTAAAAGTTTATCTATAATAAGAACAGCCTCATTTTTTGGATATAAAAAGCATATATGATTTGTTTTTATTAAAAAAATAAATTTTCACATTGAAAACTATTAAATGTTTATTAAATAATTTAATAAAAAAATTCTAATAAAAAAATTAAGAGTTATAATATCTAAAGAATTATATTCTACTATTTAAAAAGATTTTTTTGGGAATAAAATAAACCCAATACTTGTATTCAATAAAAATAACTCTTAATCTAATATCTTGTTTCAAATATTTAATTATATTGATTCTTTAAATAATTTGAAAATTTAAACAGTTTAAAAGTTTAAATAATTTAAAAGTTTAAATAATTTGAAAAAAATCTCTATAACTCATAAACATTACCAGTGCTGTTATAAATCAATTGAAACTGTTATTCACTATCTATTTCCCATTGAACAGCTGATTTTAACATTAAACCAAAATCAGACTCTACAATATGGTCAACTCCTAAAGTTTTTGAATGAGCATCCAATTCAGCTACAACATAATCATATCCTAAGTCAAACAATGGTTCAACTAAACGAGGCCCATCAGTAACTGCAATAGTTGTTATATCTTTATTATCAATGTCTTCTATTTTTAAAGCATGTGGAACTCCAGCAACTACTATTAAATCAAATTCACCATTATTAATACATTCAAGTGCATTATTTCCACTAATAGGATATTCATCAAGCCCTCCAGTAATATGATCAATATTTATCCCATTATTTTCTAATTCAGATATGATATTTTTAACATGACCCCTAATACGAGGCAATCCAATATTTATATCTAAATTAGCAATAATTTTAGGTTTATTGTCTTTATTAATGGCTGAAAAACCTATGTTTAAAAAATCACTAAATAAGTATGATGTTTCTTTCTTTGCATTTAATATAAATGCAACTTTTTTATTATTTTTAATTGCTTTGACTATTATTTTTGCAACTTTCTCTTTATTATCTCCAAAAGATGGTTTAATATATTTTCCTTGTGCCATTCCTCTAGTTTTTTCAATTTCAGTTGCTAATTTTAACATTTCTATTTGTCTATCTGCTTCATCTGAATCTATAACCTCATATTTAATAGCAGACTCTAAAACAGCTATTGCACCTTCAGTATTATCTCCTTCAGATAATCCACCATGTGATTCAACAGGTAAAACTATTGCATTAATATTTGCATCTTCTACTGTGTTTTTAAGATTTTCACCAATTATCATACTTGCACATGTCCCTACTACCCCTACAAGCTTAGGATGAAACATTTTTTCAGCTTTTTTTAGGACTTCTACAAGCTTTTCACTTGCACCAAAGACAAAATCATTTTCAGCCATTGCTGTTGTTAGAACACGAATTCCATCACCTTCAAGGAGCCTTCCAGTTCTAAAACAGCAGCCATGTGGTCCATGAAGTATTATAACATCGGCATTTAAATCTCTAAGAGTATAAAGTGAAGCAGCTATTGGACTTGGACGTGGATGCATTTTTAACCCCAAAATATATTTATTTAAGCTTTAAATATTATATGGATATGTTATAGTTATTTTTAAATATTATTAACTATTTTAAATAAAATCGTGATGAATATTAAATAAAATAAATAAAATAAAATTAAATAAGTACTTAAAATAGATTAATATTTAAAATAATTATAATAAAATAATTTATAACATAATAAGAAAATTTATAATTCTTTTATATATCTATATATTTAAGTATTTCATTATAAATTTTACTTAAAAAATAAAAAAAAATAAAAGTATAACAACCTAACATTAAAAAATAGCATTAAATGTTCGATGAAATTTAAAACAGAATAAATGTTTTATACAATCTAAAACAAAATTAAATGTTTTATATAACTTAAAACAAAATTAAAAAGGTTAATTAAATAAAAACAGAATAAATTAAGATATGTGGATTATCCATTAAAAGAACATAAAAAATATAATAGAGGTATTACTAAGTAAACAAACGAACAAAACAAACAAATCGTGGTTTTTAAACTATAAATAAATGATTAAAAACATTTAAATATAATAAAAATCATAGTTTTATAAAGTCAAAAATACTTTTTTCATTAGCAAAAGAAGATATAAGATTATTAAATAATGAAAATACTTTCAAAAACATTTTAATAATGTATCAAATATTTTAAAAAAAATTATTAAAATTTAAAAAAAATTATTAAAAAATTAAATGAAAAAAATATGTACTAATCTAATTAACTATAATAATTTAACTATAATAATTTAACTTTTCATAAGAAATTAACTTTATAAAATAAATGATTTAAGAAAATTTAAAAGAGATATTAAAAATTTAAATTTTTTATTAGGGGGCGTAATATTGGAAAATCAATCTAAAGCAATGAATAATCTTGAAGGTATAAATAGAGTACTTGTTAGAAAAAATAATGGATATAAAGAGGATTTTAGTAGTGAAAAACTTTTAAAATCTCTGATCCTTGTTGAAGTTCCTATAAGAGAAGCACAGAATATTTTAAATAAAATCGAAGATATTATTTTTGATGGAATAAAAACCAAAGAAATTAAAAAACTATTATATGAATATTTAGCAGATTTTGATGAAGAACTTGCAAACAAATATTTAGCTACTACCGCATTAAAAGTCCGCACATCTAGAGATAAAATTGAACCCTTTGATTTAGGAAAAATTGCCAATACATTAGTTGTTGAAACAGGTGCATCACAAGAAACAGCATTTGAAATAGCTACAGATGTTTGGAAAGAACTAAAAAAACTTAATGTAGAATATTTAACTGCTCCAATGATTAGGGAAATTGTTAACACAAAGTTAGTAGAACATGGACTAGAAGATTTAAGAAGCAAATACACTCGTTTAGGTATTCCAGTTTACAACATTACATCTTTAATTGAAAATGGGTCCCGTGATAATGCTAACATGATTCACAATCCAGAAAGTGTTCACAAATATGTTGCTGATGAAGCTCTTAAACAATATGCTCTTTTACATATGTTACCTGGACATTTAGCCGATGCTCATATGTCAGGAGATATTCATATTCACGACCTTGAATTCTTCGCAGGCAGACCCTTAAACTGTATGCAACATGATATTAGGACATTTATTAAATATGGACTTAAAGTAGATGGTACTGGAGATCATACTTCTGTTGCTGGTCCACCTAACCATATAGAAACTTTAATGAACCATACAGGAGAAATAATGCTTGCTGCACAGCAAAATATGTCTGGAGGACAAGGAATGTCTCTTTGGAATGTATTAATTGCACCATTTGCTCGTGGCTTAAGTTATGGTGATATTAAACAAGCTGTTCAAATGTTGGTTTACAATTTAAACATGGCATATGCTGCAAGAGGTTCTCAGGTTCCATTTACAAGTATGAGTTTAGAGTTTGGTGTTCCAAAATTTTTAGAAGATGTTACAGCTTATGGACCTAAAGGTCAAGTTGCTGGTGTCTACGGAGACTTTGAAAATGAAACCAGATTACTCCAAAGAGCATTTACAGAGACATTACTTGAAGGAGATGCAGATGGAAAGCCACATCTTTTCCCAAATACCATTTACACCTTAAGAAATGAAACACTTAAAGGAGATTATGAAGAAGACTTACTTAGAGTCCATGAACTTTCTGCAAAGTATGGATCGTCATACTTTGCAAATCTTTTACCTAAATATAGAGGTAAAATGGCAAATTACATGGGGTGCAGAACTTGTCTTCAGGACAATTGGACAGGAGATTGGGATGAGGATTGTTTAAGAACAGGAAATCTTGCTTACATTACTATGAACTTGCCAAGAATAGGATATCAATCAAAAGATGAATCTGAAGTCTTTGAAATCTTAGATTCCTACATTGATATGGCAGTTGAAGCTCTTTTAATTAGAAGACAACAAGGTTTAAACTGTCTTAATAACTATAATTTACTTCCATTTTTAAACCAAGAAGTTGAAGATGATATTTACTACAGAATAAACAATTCTACTCTTTCATTTGGTTTTGTTGGAATTAACGAAATGTTACTTGCTCTATTTGGAAAAGGAATAGATGATAAGGATGCTAATAAATTTGGTATTAAAGTTATTGAGCATTTTAACAAAAGAGCAAATGAACTTAAAGATGAAACTGGATATAGATGGAGTGTTTTACAAACTCCAGCAGAATCAACTGCTTACCGTTTTGCATCACTTGATAAAGAGAAATTTGGTGATAAAGCTATTTTACAAGGTTCAGATAGTGCTAATTACTATACTAACTCCTCACATGTTCCAGTAAACTCTGATGTTTCTTTAGTTGAAAAAATAAAAATTGAAGAACAGTACCATCCAATTACTGCTGGAGGGCATATTTTCCATGCATTTATGGGCGAATCTTATTCCGACCCTCAATCATTAATGAGTTTAACAAACAAAATAGCTAAAAAGTCAGATATTGGATTCTGGGCTTATTCTTCAGCTTTAAGTTTCTGTATTAAATGTAAAACTCTTATGAAAGGATTAAATAATAAATGTCCTACCTGTGGAGAAGTTGATGATGTTGAATGGTATGACAGAATCACAGGATATGTTCAGCAAGTTGGAAGGGCAAAATCATCATCTGGTGGTTGGAATCCTGGTAAAAGACAAGAATTATTAGATAGAAGAAGATTTAAAAACGAATAAATTTTTATTTTTTTCTATTTTTTATTTTACCTCTTTATGTTACATCTTTTTTTACATCCCATATTTGAATTTTAATCTTATTTTCTAATTTTATCTTTTTTAAATATTTTAAATTAAAAAAGAACTAAATTTTTTTTAAAAATATTTTTTAATTTTTTCTTTTTATCCTTATTTTTTTAAAATTTTATTGTTTATGAGATAACAAAATAATAACAAATGAAACAAATAAAAATTTTTAGAAACTATAGTTTAAATCGAAAAGTTTAAAAGCAATGTTTAACATATTATCTTTATGGCAAATAAAGTACAAAAAAAAGTTAAAAAATGTATTAAGAAAACTCGTTTGAATAAACTTATTAATAGACATCAACAAAAAGCTGATGTTTTAA
>NZ_LWMV01000157.1 GCF_001639295.1 Methanobrevibacter curvatus
CAGGAACATAATAAGTAAACCTTGGAGTTGAACTATTAACATAAATCAATCTACTATCCAACTTATCAGTAATAACCAAACCAGTCGCATTATCAGGACCAAAATTAGTCACATTAATAGTATACAAAATATAAGCACCATTCAAAACAGATCCACTTACATTAGATGTTTTAACAATACTAAGGTTCACAGTAGTAACAACAGTAATATTAGTCTCATTATCAGGAGTACTACTATTATTACCAGTATTATTCTCAGTAACATTAGTAACATTCGCAACATTCACAATATTACCAGTACCATTCAAACGAACAAGAATATCCAAAACAATACTCTCACCATTAGCCAAAGCACCAATATTCCAAACACCAGTACCAGGAACATAATAAGTAAACCTTGGAGTTGAACTATTAACATAAATCAATCTACTATCCAACTTATCAGTAATAACCAAACCAGTCGCATTATCAGGACCAAAATTAGTCACATTAATAGTATACAAAATATAAGCACCATTCAAAACATTACCAGACACATTAGATGTTTTAACAATACTAAGGTTCACAGTAGTAACAACAGTAATATTAGTCTCATTATCAGGAGTACTACTATTATTACCAGTATTATTCTCAGTAACATTAGTAACATTCGCAACATTCACAATATTACCAGTACCATTAAGCTTAACAAGAATATCCAAAACAATAGACTCACCATTAGCCAAAGCACCAATATTCCAAACACCAGTACCAGGAACATAATAAGTAAACCTTGGAGTTGAACTATTAACATAAATCAATCTACTATCCAGCTTATCAGTAATAACCAAACCAGTCGCATTATCAGGACCATAATTAGTTACATTAATAGTGTACAAGATATAAGCACCATTCAAAACAGATCCACTTACATTAGATGTTTTAACAATACTAAGGTTCACAGTAGGGACAACAGTAATATTAGTCTCATTATCAGGAGTACTACTATTATTACCAGTATTATTCTCATTAACATTAGTAACATTCGCAACATTCACAATATTACCAGTACCATTAAGCTTCACAAGAATATCCAAAACAATACTCTCACCATTAGCCAAAGTGTTAATATTCCAAACACCAGTACTTGCAACATAACTAGTTCCAAGAGGAGTAGTACTATTAACATAAATCAATCTACTGTCTAAACTATCAGTAATAACCAAACCAGTAGCATTATCAGGACCATAATTGGTCACATTAATAGTATACAAAATATAAGCACCATTTAAAACACTACCAGAAACATTAGAAGATTTAACAATACTAAGATTTACACTAGTAACAACAGTAATATTACCAGAATCAGAAGTATTAGCAGAACTATCACCAGTATTATTCTCATTAAGACCAGTTACATTAACAGCATTATAAACATTACCAGTACCATTTAGCTTAACAACAATACTTAAAACAGCACTACTACCACTAGCCAAAGTACTAATATTCCATAACTTAGTAATTGGATCATAACCATTAGCACTGCCAGAAGCAACACTTGAATTATAAATCAATCTACTATCTAAAACATCACTAAGAACTAAACCAGTAGCATCATTAGGACCAAAATTAGTCACATTAATAATATACAAGATATAAGCACCATTAAGTACATTACCAGTAACATTAGACTTCTTAGTAATACTAAGATTCACACTAGAAGCAACAGTAATACTACCAGAATCAGAAGTATTAGCAGAACTATCACCAGTATTATTCTCATTGAGGAAAGTTACATTAACATAATTGTAAATATTACCAGTACCATTTACCCTAACGGTAATATTTAAAGTAACAGTTTCCCCATTAGCCAAGTTGCCAATATTCCAATAACCATAAAATGAATTATATTGATTAGTAGTGTTAGCAATAGAAGAATTGTAAATCAACCTACTATCTAAAACATCCTCAAGAACTAAGCCAGTAGCATCATTAGGACCAAAATTAGTCACATTAATAGTGTACAATATATAAGCACCATTTAAAACATTACCAGTAACATTAGACTTCTTAGTGATACTAAGATTCACAGCAGGAAGAATTGTAGTATTCTGACCTACCTCAGGAGTAACAGCATACCAATCCCCAGTATTATTCTCATTAAGACTAGTAACATTAGCAATATTTAAAATATTACCAGTACCATTCAATTTAACAACAATAGTTAAAGTAGCACTAGCACCATTAGCCAAAGTACTAATATTCCACAAACCAGTAGTAACATCATACTGATTAGCACTACCAACAGCTACACTAGAATTATAAATTAATTTAGAATCTAAAACATCAGTAATAACCAAACCAGTTGCACTATCAGGACCATTATTAGTCACATTAACAGTGTATGAAACATACTCACCATTTAAAATAGCACTACCAGTCACATTAGACTTCTTAGTAATACTAAGATTCACAGTAGAAATAACAGTAATATTACCAGAATCAGAAGTATTAGCAAACCAATCACCAGTATTATTCTGATCAACATGAGTTATATTAGCAGCATTATAAATAGCACCAGTACCATTAAGTTTCACAACAATCCTCAAAGTAGCACTAGCACCATTAGCCAAAGTACCAACATTCCATAAACCAGTAGCCAAAACATAATTATTAACAGTAGAAGCAATAGAAGAATTAAAAATCAAATTACTATCTAAAACATCACTAATAATTAAACCAGTAGCAGTATCAGGACCATTATTTGTTACATTAATAAGATACTCAATAAAAATACCATTAATAACAGTACCAGTCACATTAGACTTCTTAGTAATACTAAGATTCACAGTAGGAACAACAGTAATATTACCAGAATCAGAAGTATTAGCAAAAGTATCACCAGTATTATTTTCAATAAGCCTAGTCACATTAACATAATTATAAATAGAACCACTACCATTAAGCTTAACAGTAATATTCAAAGTAGCACTAGCACCATTAGACAAAACACCAATACTCCAAAGACTCAAACCAACATTATAAGAACCAACACTAGCAACAGAAGAATTATAAACTAATCTACCATCTAAAATATCAGTAAGCTCTAAATCAGTAGCATCATTAGGACCATTATTAGTCACATTAACAGTGTACAAAATATAAGCACCATTCAAAACACTGCCGCTAACATTAGACTTTTTAGTAATACTAAGATTCACAGTAGCACCAACACTAAGTCCACCAGCACTAGATGTATTAGCAAACCAATCACCAGTATTATTCTCATTAAGACTAGTCACATTAACATAATTATAAATATTACCAGTACCATTTAACTGAACAACAATTCTCAAAGTAGCACTAGAACCATTAGCCAAAGTACCAACATTCCATAAACCAAGACCAACATTATAAGAACCAAGGCTAGCAACAGAAGAATTATGAATCAACCTATCATCTAAAATATCACTAAGAACTAAACCAGTAGCAGCATCAGGACCATTATTAGTTACATTAACAAGATACTCAACAAAAGCACCATTAATAACAGCACCAGTCACATTAGAAGTTTTAACAATACTAAGATTCACAGTAGGAACAACAGTAATATTACCAGAATCAGAAGTATTAGCAAAAGTATCACCAGTATTATTCTCAACAAGATAAGTTACATTAACATAATTGTAAATAGAACCATTACCATTAATTCTCACAGTAATATTTAAAGTAGCACTAGAACCACTAGTCAAGGTACCAACATTCCAGAAACCAAGACCAACATTATATGGATTACCATTAGAAGTAATAGAAGAAACATAAGTCAAACTACTATCCAAAATATCAGTAAGCTGTAAATTAGTAGTACTATCTGGACCATTATTAGTCACATTAATAATGTATAAAACATAAACACCATTCAAAACACTACCACTAACATTAGACCTCTTAGTAATACTAAGATTCACAGTAGGAACAACAGTAAGATAAGCAAAAGCAGTACTACCAAACCAGTCACCAGTATTATTCTCATTAAGGGAGAACACATCAGCTTCATTAAATATTTCATCAGTACCATTTAACCTAACAACAATATCTAAAGTAATAGTTTCACCATTAGCCAAAGTACCAATATTCCAGAGGCTAGTATTTGGATCATAATCTGCTCCAGAGCGAGAAGAATTAGAAGAGTTATAAATCAATCTACTATCTAAAACATCCTCCATTTCAAAACCAGTAGCAGCATCAGGACCAAAATTAGTCACATTAATAGTATACTTAACAAATATACCATTTAAAACAGTACCAGACACATTAGATTTTTTAGTAATACTGAGATTAACAGTAGGAAGAACAGTAGTGTTATTACCTATCTCAGGAGTCATAGCATACCAATCACCAGTATTATTCTCATTAAGACTAGTCACATTAGCAACATTCAAAATATTACCAGTACCATTTAACTGAACAACAATAACTAAAGTAGCACTAGCACCATTAGCCAAAGTACTAATATTCCAAACTTGAGTAGTAGGATTATACTGATCAGCACTACCAGAAGCACTAGAATGATTATAAATCAATTTACTATCAATTAAATCAGTAATAACCAAACCAGTAGCAGTATCAGGACCAAAATTAGTCACATTAATAATATAAGAAATATATGCACCATTTAAAATAGTACTACCAGTCACATTAGACTTCTTAGTAATACTAAGATTCACAGTAGGAACAATAGTAATATTACCAGAATTAGAAGTATTAGCAGAAGTATCACCAACATTAGGCTCATTCAAACTAGTAACATTAACCATATTAAAAATAGTACCATTACCATTTAACCTCACAACAATAGTTAAAGTAGCAGTAACACCACTAGCCAAAGAACCAATTCTCCACAAACCACTAAGTGAGTTGTAATTATTTTCACTATTAGTAACAGAAGAATTAATATAAATCAAACTAGAATTTAAAACATCAACAAGCTCTAAATTAGTAGCAGTATTTGGACCATGGTTAGTCACATTAACAACATAAGAAATAAATGCACCATTTAAAACATTACCACTTACATTAGACCTCTTAGTAATACTAAGATTCACAGTAGAACCAACAACAATAAGAACAGTATTAGACTGATTATCACCAGTGTTATTCTCATTAAGAGAAGACACATTAACAACATTAGTAATATTACCAATACCATTCAACATAACAGTAATGTTTAAAACCACACTAGCACCACTAGCCAAAGAACCAATAGTCCACAAACCGCTAGCAGAACTATAAGAACTAACACTAGCACTAGACCCAATATAAACCAATTTAGAATCTAAAACATCACGAATAACTAAACCATTAGCAGCATCAGGACCAAAATTAGTCACATTAACAGTATACAAAACATACTCACCATTATTAGCACCAGACACATTAGCACTCTTAGTAATACTAAGATTCACAGCAGGAAGAATTGTAGTATTCTGACCTATCTCAGGACTCATAGCATACCAATCGCCAGTATTATTCTCATTAAGACTAGTAACATTAGCAATATTTAAAATATTACCAGTACCATTCAACTTAACAACAATAGTTAAAGTAGCACTAGCACCATTAGCCAAAGTACTAATATTCCACAAACCAGTAGTAACATCATACTGATTAACACTACCAACAGCCACACTGGAATTATAAATTAATTTAGAATCTAAAACATCAGTAATAATCAAACCAGTTGCACTATCAGGACCATTATTAGTCACATTAACAATGTATGAAACATACTCACCATTTAAAATAGTACTACCAGTCACATTAGACTTCTTAGTAATACTAAGATTCACAGTAGAAATAACAGTAATATTGCCAGAATCAGAAGTGTTAGCAGAAGTATCACCAGTATTATTCTCAACAAGACTAGTAACACTTACAGTGTTTGTAATATTACCAATACCATTAAGTCTCACAACAATAGTTAAAATAGCACTACTACCATTAGCCAAAGATCCAACAGTCCACTTACCAGTACCATTATCATAAGAAACACTATTAGTCAAAGTAGAATTAACATAAGTCAATCTTGTATCTAAAATATCAGTAAGCTCTAAATTAGTAGCAGTATTAGGACCATAATTAGTCACATTAACAATATAAGAAATAAATGCACCATTTAAAACATTACCACTAACATTGGACTTTTTAGTAATGCTAAGGTTTACAGTAGAAACAGCAGTAAAACTAGCAGATTTGTAAGTGTCAGCTGGATCAGCAAGATTAACCTCATTAATAGCAGTTATATTAGCAGTATTATTAATAAGACCTACACCATTAATTCTAGCAACAATTGTTAAAGTCACAGGAACACCAATGTACAAATCATCAATAACCCACAAACCACTTAGAGGATTATACTCCCCAGCAGCAGAACGAGTACTATTAATATATATAAGTCTAGAATCTAATAAATCACTTACACGTACACCAGTAGCATTGTTAGGACCATAATTATTTACAGTAACAGTATAAGTAACTAAACCACCATTTAAAACAGTACCAGAAATATTAGCTATTTTACTAGAAATACTCACATTAGCTTGATTAGAAGAACCAACAAAAACAGAACTCTCATTTTCACCAATATTAGTTTGATCAACAGAATTAACATTAACCTCATTAACAAGACCACCAGTAGTAGTAGCCTGAGCAACAATCACCAAAACAGCAGACTCACCAACATTTAAACTAGGAATAGTCCATAAACCATTAGCTGAATTGTAAGAAGCATTAGAAGCATTGATAAATGTTAATGAACCAGCAGACAAAACATCGAACATAATAAGATTAGTAGCAACATCAGAACCATAATTAGTCACATTAAGAGTAAATGCAATATAACCTAAATAGCTAGTCGCAGTAACATTAGCAGTTTTACTAACAGTTAAATTAATAACAGGATCACCACGAAGATCCAACTCAACAGTATAACCATCAGCAGAAACAGTTAAATTATTAAAGAAACTAGAACCATTAACATAACCACTACGATTATAATCACTACCATCATAATTAGTAACATTACTATACAACAAATTAGTAGAGTTCCTTAACTGAACACTAATGTCAAAATTAGGCAACAATTGAGTATTAGCAGGTAAACTACCATCATTTAAAACAAATCTATGACCAATAGTCACAGCACCAGGCAATAAACTTCTATTAGTATTAGTATAAACCACATACCTATTGTTAAAAACATAAAACAACTCTAAAACATAGTACAAAGAGCTATCCAAATTAACACCATTATCATAAATTAAACTAGTAATGTTATTGTTACCCCACCAATTATACTTAACATCAGTATTCTGACCATTAAAATTCAAACTATAAGAACCAGAATTATTGTTACCAACAATTCTATTATAGTTAATATTTACACCAGAAGTTGCAGTAGTACCAATATAAATACCACCAGTATTGTTTAAAATATTAGAACTTGTAACTTGACTACCACTTTTACCTAAGTATATTGCATATCCATTATTTCTAGTAAAAGTAGAGGAATTAATATTAGCATAACCATGAGCAGAAATAGCTCCACCACGAATATTAGCACGATTATTATCAAAAACAGAAGTATTAACATATAAATAACTGTTATCCACAGTATAAATAGCTCCACCTTCAGATTTTGCACTATTATTAGCAAAAGTATTATTTAAAGAATTAAAAGTACTACCAGCACTAACATAAACAGCACCACCATTAGTCTCACTACCATTTACATAAGTAATATTTCTAGATGTAACATTACTATTACCACCAACAAGGAAACCACTTCTAACACCATTAGCACCATCAAAGACAACAGCTCCACCTAAGCTAGTATAGCCAAGGAAAGTAGCATCATCATTAACATTTTGATTAACATTCAAACTACCTGCATAAAGACCAGGAGCAATATGAACAGTAAAATTATTCCAACCTTGAGAATCAGCAATACCTAAAGCACCAGCAATAGACTTAAGAGCATTAAGCCAATTAAGACCTAAGAAACTATCATTACCACCAGAAGAATTAACATACAAATTGTAAGTTCCATTAATAACAACATAACTAAAAGTAATCACCGCTAAGCCATTATTACCAAAAATAGTACTATTATATGAAGTATAATTACCATTACCGCCAAAATAAGCATAATATGTGTAATTAGCAGCATACATGAAAACATGGCCTAAAGAAGCAAAACCAGAAGCATCAGCAGTCACATTACCATAATCTTCACCAGAAATATCAACAAACTGAATAGGTACATTAGAAACAACTTCACCATACTCATCCACAATACTAGCATTTAAATAAACAGTAGATAAAGCATTACCAGTCACATTAACAAGACTAATATAAGTACCACGCTTATCAAAACTAGCATTCCTAGTACTATTAAGAGAATTAAAATTCAAATCGTTACCACTATACTCCACAATATATGTGAAATTACCAGCACTAGTAGCATTATAAACATAAGATGCAAAACCATTTACATCTGTAACATTTGAACCAACAAATACACCATCAATATAGAAACTAACAGTCAAATTAGACAAAACATAACCATAACTATCAGTAATAGTAGTATTAAGAACAGTAACATTCTTATACTTACCATGAACATTAGGAGAATTAATATTTGGATCAGATATAGTACTTATATTAAATGTACTTCTCCACCAATCAGCCTCAAATGTACCATTAAGCCAACCATAAGGAGCAAAAGCAATACCCACATAATGGCTTTCAGATGCATCAAATATATAGTCATAACCATAGTCAAGAACAACACCATTCACAGTACCATTAAACTCAGGCAAATTAGTCTCAATAAACGAAGCACCAGTATTTAATTTAAGATAATAATAAACATGAGCAGTACGATTATACAAAGTCACATTACTTGGATTATAATCCACATCCAAAACAATCCAATTAGAAGGAACAACACCAGTCACATAATAAGTATTATTACCCCACCAATTCATGTTAATATTAACATTAGCAGCCTGAGCAGTGTTAGTCCATATAGTATTACTCACATCACCAGGAGTAAGATTATTATTGAAAAACCTATTATAATTAGCAGTAATCCTTCCTGCAGCATATACTGCATTACCTTGACCACCAGCAGAATTATTAACAAAACTTGTACCATAAATAGTAGTTTGAGCACTAGTACTAGTTGTGTTAACAGCAAGGCCTCCACCAATAAGATTTGCAGTATTACGGTAGATATTAGTCTGATTAACAAACAAATTAGCAGCATTTGTACCACTATTTATACCAATAGCTCCACCTAAAGTATTAGCATGATTATCCATCAAATTACTCCAAGTTACATTAATAGTTCCTTGAGAAAGACCAGCAACACCACCAAAAGTACCAGCAGAATTATTATAAAATACAGAATCATTAATAGCTATAGATCCACCACTAGCACCAAGAACACCACCAAAACTATTAGCATGGTTATTATAACCTTCAGAATTAAATATAGCAATTAATGCACCATTAGCATTAACAGCAGCAACACCACCAAAACTACCAGCAGAATTATTAATCATAGTAGAGTTATAAACACGAATCTGTCCACCTGCTGAACCAAAAGCACCACCATAAGCACCTGCAGAATTACTAATCATTCTTGAATTACTGATATTTATATTAGCACCAGTATTAGCAATACCTACAGCACCACCACCACGCTTAGCAAAATTATTTTCAAAAGTACAGTTATCTGCAACAACAGAACCAGCACCAGAAATAGCCAAAGCACCACCATAGTGAGTATCTCCAGTACCATTTGCAGCATTATTAACAAACACAGAATTATAAAGCTCAATTCGCCCACCAGTTGTACCTACAGCACCACCACCACTAGTAGCACCAGTAGTTCTAGCAACATTATGATCAAAATAAGAATTATAAATAGAAATTGTTGCAGTACCCTCATTATAAACTGCACCACCAAAACGAGAATTAGCAGTACTATCAATATAATTTCCAATGAAAGTAGAATTATCAATCACTAAACTACCATCAGCAACTATAGCACCACCATGGGAATTAGCACTATTGTTAATAAAAGTACTATTACGAATAGTATTTGTAAAAGAACCATGGTTATAAATAGCACCACCACCATTATTAGCACCAGTAGAGGTAGCACGATTATTAGTGAAAGTACAACCAACAACAGTAAGATCCCGACCACCATTATCTACTACTGCACCATGATTGCTTGAAATAAAATTATCAAAAGTAGAATAATAAAGATGCAGACTCCAGGTACTATCTTGATAAAGATCAAGACCACCATAAGAAGACTGTGCAGTCTTAAAATTAGAATTATTAATAATTACATTAGAATTAGTACCACTAGTAAGATAACAAATTGAACCTTCACCTGAAGCTATAGAAGTAGTAACATTTGAATTATCTATAATAATAAGTCTATTACTACCAGAACCTCTAAAAATAAGACCTGAAGTACCTCTAATATTATTAAAATCAGAATTATTTATAATAAGTTTACCATAATTGCCAGAAAAGATAAATACACCATAACCACTAGTTTTACCAGATACCCTAAGATTATCTACAACTAAATTAACATATGCACCATTAATATTAATTGTTCCTGAAGCACTTGGATTCTCTATCTTAAAATTATACAAATTAACATTACGGTTAGCAGAAGCTGTACCAGCACTAATAGTTATAAAACGAGTCCCTCCAGGACTGCAAATAACATCCCCACCAGTTTCATTTCCAATAAATGTAATATCTCTGCTAATTGTAATACGATTGTTTGTGCCAGAATAAGTACCAGGCATCATAATGATAGTTGAACCTGGTGTTGCTACACTTAAAATACCTTGAAGTGATCTCCTTGCTGTAGTTATACTTTGACCATTCCAACCATCATCACCATTATTTGGGTCAACCCAAAACATCGCTCCAGACTCTGGTAAAGGAACAGATAACAGACCAAATGATGTATAATTAACAGAGAAGTTTAAACTGTTGATACCATGAGCATCTGGAGTATCTGGAGTTAAGTTAGTGTGAACATAATCACCATATACTTCAAAAATACCATTTTTTGAATTAAATGAATATGTTGCTTTACCATTAATTACAGGAACTCTTCCAGAACACTCACCATTAACATAAAATGCAACATCTCCATTATTGATTAAACCATCAACATTAAAAACATCAGCAAACACTGTAACCCTATTGTTAAAAACTGTAACATTGGTAAGGTTTACATTAATGTTTTTACTTCTAAGGAGATAATAGGAGTTATTTTCTAAACTAACATTAAAGTAAAAACCATAATCAACAACTACCTCAACAACTCCACTGCTAACATTGGTAGTAAAAATGTTATTGTTTACAACACTTACAGGAGTGGAGTTAGCAATAAATATAGAATCTCCTAAATCACTAGCAAAATTATTTATAAAATTACTTTTAGTAACTGATAAAGTTCCATTGCTGTAAATAGCTCCGCCATTTGTAGCAATGTTATTTGTAAAAATACAATTAATAAAGCTTAGTTGGTTGTTTGCAATGTTGTTAGTTATTGCTCCACCGTTATTTGTATTTTTTCCATTTTTAAATGTAAGGTTTTTAAAGGTTACATTTAGGTTGTTACCAGTAATGTTAAAGAATATTCCATTACTTTCTGCATCAAGGATAACTGAGCTTGGATTGCCGTTACCTTGGACTGTTAAATTTTTATTGTTACCATTAACATTAATATTTTTATTATTGTTTCCTGTGTATATACCAGGATCTATTGACACCGTATTTGCAGTGTCACCACTATTTTGTGCATTTGTAACAGCTTGATTTAAGTTTCCTGGAGTACTTTCACCAAATTCTGCAGCAGAAACAGCAGAAATTGTAGAAATTGTAGAAATAGCAAGAAGTAAAACTAAAGCGGTTACAATGACTTTAAAATGTTTATTTATCATTGTGATACCTCCATATCAAAAACACTATAGACAAAAGTTAAAATGCTTTGTCTTGTAGCATTATAAAAATTAGTAAAAATGTTATCATTATAGACGATAATTTCTAGACGATAATTCCAGAGATCATTACAACTATTAAAGTAATCTTGATTAATTACATGATTATTAAAATTTAAAAAACTAGAATAATCTGTATTTAATAGGTTAGAATAATCTGTCATAATTCCAAAATTGATAGAATCATTTCTTATGTCAACTATTTCAAATGAAGTGATTTCATTAGAAAGATAGTCTGTATTATTAGAGTAAGATTTGTAAGATTCTAATATGTCAAAAGTAGAAGTTTTTAAAGGAGTTAAATTTCCGTAAAACTTAGTATTATCCAAAATTTTGTAAAATTCATTTGAAGTTTCAAAGGAATTAAAATAAAAAATGAATCTATTGCCTAAATTTATCGAATCAGAAGGTTCATCTTCATCAGTATCATTATCATCCGACGAACACGTTTCTGGGACTGATAATTTATCTGCATAAATTTTGGAATTAATATTTTTAGAATTATTAAATATGTAAAAAAGAGAATTATTATTTTTAATTATTTGATTTTTATTATAAAAAATTATATTTTTATATAAATCTACAGTAGAAAAACTATCGAGTAGATTTTTGTTAAAGTATCCAAAGTTTGAAGTTTTTGAATTTTTCTTATTCAAACATATATATATATATATATACCCTAAGATGATTAGAAAGAAGTAATCTACTAGCCATAACTTCATGGGATCCAAATTCTAATTCAATTAATTCACCCAAATCTCTATCAAAACTAAAAGCATTCAATTCATTAATTCTTTTATTATTTTTTTGTTTAATAGCAAAAGATCCTGAACCTGTATTAGTTATTTTATTGTAATTTACTAAAAGATTTAAAAATGCTGAATCAAAGTTCACATTATTAAAAATAAAATTTTTTTTATAAAGTCCATTAGAATTGCTTAAGCCAATAATATAGTTATCATCTAAAACTTTAGATAGATCTTTATTTAATTGGTTTGTATTTCCTTCAGCAAAGTTTAGTTTATTATTAGTTAATATAAAACTTGAAGTATTAAATAACTGTTCACTAAAAATTTGTGAAACTGAAACATTAGAAACTGAAACATTAGTTTGAATAGAACCTAATTTGCAATTTAAAGTATGGGAAACATTAGTATTTACAGGATTTTCATTAGATAAAGTAAATACATCATACAAGCTATCTTCATCAGAAGAATCCGTACGATTATTTAAATTAAAAGAAATTCCACTAGGAACTCCACTAGTAATTCCACTAGCGATTCCGCTAATATTAAAATTAGAATTAGTTAAATCGTTTTCTAAGTTAGGTGTTGATTTGTAATCAATGTTAACAGCATAAGAGGAGTTAGAATAAGAGATATGGTTATTAAATTCGACGGCTTGAGTTGAACTTGAATTTTCTCCAGCAGCTACGCTAATACCAATAGATATTGAAAAAATAGCTAAGACTAAAAGTATTAAGCTAAGGTATTTTCCTGCTTTATTGAAATTCATGATGTTCAGCTTTTTAAATTATGTTATAAATGTAGTAGAAACAATTAATTAAAGTTTAAATATTATTATTTTATACATTAAGAGAAAAGCAATGTATTCTTCCTATGTAAGGTCTAATCTAAACAGAAATTATATTTGTTAATAAAAAAAGCTGAAAATATCTTGTTATATGAGTATTTCCATTTTTGTATTATACAATATAGTAAAAAAACAGTACAAATATAAAATTAGGGTAAAATCTAGAAGCTAAAAAGAGATAGATTTTAACTCGTTAATTATATTTACACTATATTTTTTAGACTATTTTGTATATTGATGTTTTCACTTATAAACCTTTCGTAAAAATACAAATATTAGTATCGTTTCTAACAAATATAAGCTTAGAAAAAATCTGTAATTAATCTTTATTTTACTAATATAATTAATTATACTGAATATTTGTAAAAATAAATATCATAATGTATATTTTATGGAATTAAAGAAAATTTAATTTAAATTGTTTAATTTAGGTAAATTTTTTCATAAATCATTAATGAAAAATTTTTGTCATGAGCTATATAACTGCAATGTTTAATAAAAAATTATAGTATTTTTTCCTTTGTTGAAAATGATTACAATAAAATGATATAATAAAAATGATATAAAAAAGATATGAAAAAAGATATAAAAAAGTGATATAATAAAATGATATAAAAAAAAATATAAAAAAATGGCATGATAAATGATACAATAAAATAAAAAAGATACAATAGAAAAAAATATTATATGTTGATCCTTAAAAAAATATCCAATAGAAAAAAATATTATATTTTATTCATTATAAAATTTTATTCATTATAAAAAAAAAAGTATGAATATAAGATATAGTTTGCAAGTATATTTTCATCTATTCACATTTATTTTTATTTAAAATTTTAGATATATTTGCAATATATTTGCAATAATATGTTTATACAAAAAATTAAGTTTCTGACTATATTGGAATAAAACTCAGTTAAAGCAGTTGAATCAATTTTAAAAAATATTCCAATCTAAAAATAATCTTTGCTCAAACAATATTTGCTTACTTCTATTATATTATGATTCTCCAAATTTTTTAGTAAAATAGTATTCAATCTCTAAAACCATTATTTTATTTTTATTTATTTATTTATTTTTATCTATTTTTATTTATTTATTATATTTTTATTTTCAATAATATAATAAATAACATATTCAAAAGACATTTTATGATTGCGAGCAAATTTATTTTTTTCTAAAACAAAAGTTTCTTATTTCATTACTTATTAAACTTTTCAATAGTATTAAATAGTATTAAATAGTATTAAATATTATTTTAACGTCTTTAAATCCAATATATACAGCTAAATTTAAATAATTTATGAAAAAACAAAATAAAACTATTTAAAAAATATAAATATAAATTAAAATATCTTAATACTATATTTAATAAATATATAATAGATCATATTTAAATTTAGATATTATAATCTATTTAAATTATTAAAAAATCATAATATGTAAAAAAAATTAATATAAAACCATTTTAATTAAAAAAATAATAAAAAAATAATATTATAGTAAAAATAGAAAATAAAGGAAAAATAAAAGAATAAATGAAAAATAAAAAACATTTTTTTAACTTGACAGAAATGAGAAAATTAAGAAAAGTTTAAAAATAGCACTGCTGTCAACTTAAGAATTTTTTTGGTTTTTAGTTTATTTTTTATATTCAATTTTTTTTATTTTATGATTATTATTCCATCTATATTTTCAAAATGTCTATTAAATGCGGTTATTTTACTTATTTCTAAAATCCTTGATTAATGTTATAAATACATTATCAAAGAAGAAAATTTCATTGCAGTATCCATATTTTCTAAAGTTTTTTCATATTAATAAAATCACTACTTATAAAATAAAATAGTTTATTTTCAAAATAGCTTTTGATCAAACTTTTTTTAAAGTTTGTTTTTAAAGTTTGTTTTGTTATTCTAATTTTTCTTTAAATTCGCAGTCTATGTCGTTTTTTGAGAAAGCTAGTGCTAAATAGATTGGGTTTTCGTTTTTGTATCTTGTGTAATATTTTTTTTCTTTTATTTGTTTGAATGCTTCTTTTATTATTGTTTTTGTGGATTTTGTTGATGAGTATTTGATTTCTGTGATTATTGTTTTGTCTTTTATTTTAAAGATTGTGTCTGCTCTTCCTGAATAGGTTGTTACTTCACCTTGTGAGTCAATACCTAATAAGTACAAAGCTACTAAGAAGATTCCGTGATAGTATTTTTCATCATCTCCTTTTAGTGGATAGGATAGTCTGTGATATATGCTTTCTAGGACTTCTATGAATTCTTTTGAGTCTTTATTTAAAATGCTTGTGTATGTTTTGTTTTTTAGTTCTTTTAAATGGTTTTCGCTTAAGTTTGTATAGGTTATAATAAGTTCATTGATTAGAGATTCCCTAACTTCGTAATTTGGAATATCTAATATGTATTCAATAGATCCATGTTTTTTGTTTTTTTCTTTTATTGTTAGGTATCCTGTTTGAAATAGTAATGTTGTGGGGTGTATATCTTCTATTTTAAATGTGTCTAAGTTGCTTTTTGTTGCAAATATAGGTTCAATAATTGGTTTTAGAGTGTTTTCTTTTTTAAGTGTTTCTATTAGAAATGTTGGTGTTCCACTACTAAACCAGTAATTTGAAAATTCTCTCTCATCAAATAGTAATAATGTTGAGAAAGGATTGTAAACCTTATTTTTACCATCCCAAGTGTAACCATCATACCAATACTCGATTTTAGCTATTGTTTCTTCATAGCTAAGGGATTCTTCATTGGCTAAGTTTTCAATATGTTCTTTAAAATAGTCTTCAAGTTCTTTGTGTGTGTAACCACAAATTTTAGTGTAATTTTTGCTTAATGTAATGTCTTTAGGGTTGTTTAGTCCTGAAAAGATAGATGTTGATGAAAATTTAGATATTCCAGTTATGAAAATGAATTTTATGAATTCATCGTTAGCTTTTAAAGATTGATAAAAATTATTTAAAGTTTTTCTATTGTCATCAGCTATTTTAAAATTTGCTATATGATCAATAATGGGCTTATCATACTCGTCAATTAAAATCACGACTTTTTCTTTGAATTTTTTATTAATTTTTTTAATTAGTTCTCCAAATCTTTGAGATAAATTTCTTCTTTTTAATTCTATTTCAAATTTTTCTGATGTTTCATCTAAAAAATCAAATAAAGAGTCTTTTAATTCATCTGAATTTTCATAATCCATAGATCCAAAGTCTATTTTAATCACAGGGTATTTCTTATTCCAATCCCATTTATCGTAGATGTATAAGTCTTTAAATAATTTTTTATTTCCTTCAAATAGTTCTTTTAGTGTGCTGATTAATAGTGATTTCCCAAAGCGCCTGGGTCTTGATAGAAAGTAAGGTTTCCCTCGGGTAGTTATTTCGTGTATGTATTTAGTCTTGTCAACATATACATATCCTTCTTCTCGTATTTCGCTAAATGTTTGTATGCCTACAGGTAGTTTTTGCATATTATTTATCCCCTAATTTATTTAAATATAGCTATATAATATATATTTGTTAATAAAAATATAAATACTTTTCCTAAAATTAGCATTTATGTCAAGTTAAGGAATTATTAATATAAATTTGATTATAAGTATTACAAATTGAAAGGTTTATTTATAAACAATTTCAAGTTTTAATGAAACTAATGAAATTTTGAAAAAATTTTTCTTAAATTGACAGCATTGTTAAAAATAGTAGTTTTTTTAAGTGAAGAAAAGTAAAGAAATAAAGAAAATGAAAAAATTTCATCAAAAAGTAAAAATGGCACTGTAAAATTTACTATGGATTTTATCCTCTAAAAAATTTCAAAATCCAATAAAAATTTCAAAATTATAGAAAAGATCAATGAATATAAACAAGGAAAATTAAAAGTATATTATTCTTAATTTTTATTCTAGAAAAATCAATCATAAATCAAGAATTTTTACTTATTTTATATTATTTTTATCCTATTTTATCCTATTTTATCCTATTTTATCTTATTTTATATTATTTTTTGTCTTCTTTTTTATAATTGTTTGAGAAACGCTTTTTAACAGCTTTTAAGAATAATATTGCTAATCCAAAGCCAAAAAATGAACCTATGAAAGAACCAAGTACAATACCAATATACAGACCTATAATTCCTCCTCCAAATACAAAACCAAATAAATAAGCTAAAATAGCTTCAAAAATTAAAGATCTGCACATTGTAATTAATAAAGACATGTGTCCTTTTCCAACTCCTTGAAATACCATTGAAGAAACTAAACCAAAAGGCATATCAACTAAAAAGAAACTCAATATTTGAAGAACTTGAGCTATTGCCTCTGGTAAACCACCTGCTGTATCAGAATATGAAAAAATTTGAGCTATTTGTGGAGAAAAAATAACCATTATTAATCCTAATCCTATTGAAAGCACAAACCCTAATTTAATTGAGTAAGTAAAAGCAGTTTTTAATTTATCATAATTATGGGCACCATAAGCCGCTCCAGCTACTGTTAAAACAGCTGTTCCAAAACCTAATATAGGAATCATACATAGTTGAACAATCCTCATTCCCGCAGTATAAGCCGCAACAGCTATTGTTCCAGAAACAATCATTATCATAGCATTCATTAAAACAGCAAGAATTGACATAATAAGCATTTCAGCAGTAGAAGGAATGGCTACATTTAAAATATCTTTTACTATTTTTCCTTTATAATTAAAAGAAGATCGTGATAATGAAAGGTAAGTATCCTTTTTAACCCAAATCCAATAAGCCATGACTAAACAGGAAATTAAAGCAGAAAACACAGTAGCCAATGCAGCACCAGCCATTCCCCAATTTAAAGTATAAATAAAAATTGGATCAATGACTATATTTAAAATCGCTGTAACTGCCATTGCATACATTGCTCTTTTAACATCCCCTTCTGATCGCAAAATAGAAGATAAAAGTGCAGAAAACAACAAAGAGAATATGAAAATAAATATTACATTACCATATTCTAAAGCTAATCCTACTGTACTACCTGCACCCATTAAAATAAGTATATCTTTTAAAAAGAAAAGAAGAATAATAGGAGTAACAATAGAAAGAATAAATGTAATAAGTACAGAATGTAATGCAGCATTATCTGCGGTTTTCTTATCTTTTCCTCCGATTGATCTAGCTATTAATGAATTAGCACCTGCACCAAGTCCATTTCCTAAACCAATAACTATCATAAATAAGGGAGTAACAAAACCTAAAGCCGCTAAAGCATCAGAACCTAAGCCAGCAATCCATATACTATCAGCTAAGTTATATGCCATTATCAGAAGCATAGACACCATCATTGGCCAAGCCAGTTTTACTATTGCTTTTTTTGGATCTCCTGTTATTAAATCTATATTCTTACTCATTATTTCTCCTCAATTCATTATTAGCTATATCTCTATTAGATAAAGTAGATTCACATTCTATTTTTTTAAATATTTATTTCAATTCTTCATTACTTAATAATTATTTAATAATTACTTAATAATTACTTAATAATTACTTAATAATTACCTAATAAAATACTGTCATAAATTTTATTTTCCCAGTTACCATTAGTTTCATCAAAATTTTTAGAATTAATTTTCCTTTAGTTGTGAGAGATAAGTTTATTCTTCTTCTATTTTTAGTGCTTATCTCTCTTGAAATAATATATTAATCATTCATCTGTTAATAGTTCTTGCAACAGCCTTTTATCTATACTCAATTTAAAAGTCAATTTATTTTGAGAAATATCTTTATTTTTTTAGATATAATATAAAAAAATCCATACTGCATTTATATCTAAATCTATTGTTGAAGGATTAATATAAAATATAAAAGACCATATAAAATATAGAAGATTTATGTACAATAGAAATCAAAAACCTAATGGATTTCTGATGAATTTTTATCAAATAATTCTTTTAAATGTTTCATTCTTATTGATATATATTTAACATTATATTAAAGTTAACTATGCAAATTCATTTCTGTCAAGTTAAGAAATGTTTTCTATTTTTCCTTTATTTTTCTATTTTTGCTACAATATTCTTTTTTTATTGTTTTTTTAATTAAAATAGTTTTATATTAATTTTTATTGCTTATTTGTTATTTTTTATTAATTTAAGTGGATTATAATAGTTAAATTTAAATATAATGTATTATATATTTATTAAATATGGTGTTAATATTATTTTAATGTATATTTATATTTTTTAAGTAGTTTTATTTTGTTTTTTCCTAAACTATTCAAATTTAGCTGGATGTGTGGGTTTAAAGATGTTAAAATTATATTTAATGATATTGAAAAATTTAATAAATATAGCCAATTACCTAACTTTTCATGTAAAATGTGTTTTATTTATATATTAATATAAAAATTATGTGAAATTTGCTAGGTAATTAGCTATAATAAGTGTATTTTTTATAAATCATTAAATGTTTTTTATCATAATTTTTCCCTAAATTCACAATCAATATCATCCTTGGAGAAAGCTAGTGCTAAATAGATTGGGTTTTCGTTTTTGTATCTTGTGTAATATTTTTTTTCTTTTATTTGTTTGAATGCTTCTTTTATTATTGTTTTTGTGGGTTTTTTTGAGGAGTATTTGATTTCTGTGATTATTGTTTTGTCTTTTATTTTAAATATTGTGTCTGCTCTTCCTGAGTAGGTTGTTACTTCTCCTTGTGAGTCAATGCCTAATAAGTATAATGCTACTAAGAATATTCCGTGGTAGTATTTTTCATTGTCTCCTTTTAGTGGGTAGGATAGTCTGTGGTATATGTTTTCTAGGATTTCTATGAATTCTTTTGGATCTTTATTTAAAATGCTTGTGTATGTTTTGTTTTTTAATTTTTTTAGGTGGTTATCGCTTAAATTTGTATAGGTTATAATAAGTTCATTGATTAGAGACTCCCTAACTTCGTAATTTGGAGTATCTAATATGTATTCAATAGATCCATGTTTTTTGTTTTTTTCTTTTATTGTTAGGTATCCTGTTTGAAATAGTAGTGTTGTGGGGTGTATATTTTCTATTTTAAATGTGTCTAAATCATTTTTTGTTGCAGCAATAGGTTCTATTATTGGTTGTAGGTTGTTTTCTTTTTTAAGTGTTTCCATTAGAAATGTTGGTGTTCCACTGTTAAACCAGTAATTTGAAAATTCGCACTCATCAAATAGGAGTAATGTTGAAAAAGGATTGTAAACCTTATTTTTACCGTCCCAAGTGTAACCATCATACCAGTACTCGATTTTAGCTATTGTTTCTTCATAGCTAAGAGATTCTTCATTAGCTAAATTTTCAATATGTTCTTTAAAATAGTCTTCAAGTTCACTGTGGGTGTAACCACAAATTTTAGTGTAATTTTTACTTAGTGTAATGTCTTTAGGGTTGTTTAGTCCTGAAAAGATAGATGTTGATGAAAATTTTGATATTCCTGTTATGAAGATGAATTTTAAAAATTCGTCGCTGGCTTTTAGTACTTGGTAAAAGTTATTTAAAACTTTACGATTGTCTTCTGCTATTTTTAAATTTGTTATGTTGTCGATTATGGGTTTATCATATTCATCAATTAAAATCACAATTTTTTGTTTAAGTGATTCATGGATTTCTTCAATTAGTTCGCCGAATTTGTCTGGTAATTCTGTGCTTATTAGAGAAATTGAGTATTTTCGAGCTAGACGGTCGATGAATTTATTTAGGGAAGATTCAAGAAGTTCTGAATTTTTATAGCTTAGTTTTCCAAAGTCTAATATAATGACTGGGTATTTTTTATCCCAGTCCCATTTATCATAGATGTATAAGTCTTTAAATAATTCTTTGTTTCCAGAAAACAGTTCTTTTAATGTACTAACTAGCAATGACTTCCCAAATCGTCTTGGGCGTGAGAGAAAGTAAATTTCTCCATTTTCTATTAAATTAAATATATCTTCTGTTTTATCCACATATAAATAGTTGTTCTCACGGATTTTGGAAAATGTTTGGATACCTATAGGTAATTTTTGCATATTATCAATCTCTAAATTTTGTTTGTATTTAGCTTTATATTAATAATATATTACTTATAAAAATATAAATACTTTTGTATATTTTAAATTTGTAAATTAAACAATTTAAAAAAAGTAATATTGATTAGTTATACTAAGTAATGGATGTGTAAAAATTTAGCTGGTTTGAAATTGATTTTTTATTAATTTTTTTAATTTCTGCTATTTTGGAGAATAAGGAGGGCAGTTTAAAGAAGTGTTATACATTCTGCAAGTATGTTTACAAATAAACCTTAGCCATTTTGCTGTGACTGCACTTGAAGCTTGTATATGTTTTGCTTAAATGAAGGCATCAATTTTTTTAATTTCATTAAGTTCTTTGATTTTATTAGTTAATTCCAATTTTACTCATATTTATACCTATTTCAATTCAAATATTTACAATTAGCTATTTTGTTGGCTTAATTATAAAAATAAATTAAATAAGTGTAAAAAATAGATTAAATTAAAATTATAAAATAATTTAAATTGATTCATGAAATGCTTATGTGCCATGGTTTTTTAGCTCTTGTCATTTTTCTTTACAATAAAAAGGCAATGATCACTGTCCATTGTCATACACAACTCTTCATGAATCTCTATGTCTGTTTTGTAATGATTTTTTAAAATGGTTTCTACAACGCCTAGTTCAAAGTAGCATATAGGGTAGTCTACTTTGGGAAGAGGTGCACATTCAAAGCATTCGTAGTTTTTTATATGAAGGGCATCTTCTTTTTGTTCTACTTCGAGTCTGCCGAGTTTGTATCTTTCCCAGAATTCAGCGAGATTTTGGATTAATCCTGCGTCGGTTTTAGAGCTAACTTGTTTATATATTACTTGTCCTACTTCTACTCCTGTTTCGTAGATTAGGGGGTAAAGTGATATTCCGTTTTCTAGTAGTTTGCTTCTTACGGAGTGTGATATTAGGCGAGTGAAGTCTTTTTCAGGTTTATTTTCTATGACATTTTTAATGAAGTTTTCGGTTCTTTCTGCATCGAAGTTTTGTTGTTTTATAAAGTTGATTTCTGCTAAGATGTTTGAATTTATGAAGAATATTTTTTTTCTGCTGTCTTTGATGTCTTGTTCGTGCCCGATTATTTCTTTTTTTTCTAGTTCTTGTAGGTGGACGGATACTGTGGATTTGGCTTTTCCTAGTTCTTTGACAATGTCTTTGAAGTACATTTTTCCGTTTTCAAGAAGGTTGAGAAGTTCTAATTTTACAGGGCTTTTTATTACATTAATTAAGCTATTTTTTTCTCCAGTTAATACTAGCATTGGGTACTGGTTTTTTTCTTTTTTATTGCTCATTTTTTTCCTCCATTATTATTTTATGATACTGATTGAGATTGTAAGAGTTGGAATGGTTCCTCCAAATCTTTTTTTCTTAATTAGAAGAACCTTTTAAAAAAAGGTTCATCAAAAGGCTTTCTCAAAAATATAAGAAAACTAATTTAAATAAAAATTTTTTACTAATTAGAAGAACCTTTTTAAAAAAGGTTCATCAAAAGGCTTTCTCAAAAATATAAGAAAACTAATTTAAATAAAAGTTTTTTATTAATTAGAAGAACCTTTTTAAAAAAGGTTCATCAAAAGGTTTTCTCAAAAATATAAGAAAACTAATTTAAATAAAAGTTTTTTACTAATTAGAAGAACCTTTTTAAAAAAGGTTCATCAAAAGGTTTTCTCAAAAATATAAGAAAACTAATTTAAATAAAAGTTTTTTATTAATTAGAAAAATGTCTCATGATTATTTTTTTGCTAAGATTATAATTTAGATTTAAAAGTTTAATATTGGCTAAGATTTTTAAATTTATAAATTTATAAATTTATCAAAAAAAGGTTTTATATAAATGAAATTAGTAATTTTAAAGTATTTAAATCTTTTTTAAAAAGAGTTAATTTCTTCAAATCTTTATAAAATTTTAATCATGAGACATTTTCTTTATTAAAAAAATTTTATAAAGAGGTAATATAAAATATATTACCTCTAAAATATGTTTAATTTATTCTTTTTTTCTTCTATATAAAACAGTAAATGCAGATAACAAAACTAAAAGTAATGCAAATATAGGAACACCAGTATGCTTCATTCCAGAACTATTTTTAGGTACTGTATTACCTTTAGCTAAAACTTTCACAGTTGCTGTGTCCTGACTTGCACGGTACATGGAATCTCCTGCAAATCTAGCAGTATATTTAAATGCACCTACTTTACTTGTTTTATATGCAAATATAGCTATTCCTTCACTATCAGTATAATTAGATCCAACTAACTCACCATCAACATAGAATCTAATAAGTTTATCTTCTAATTGACCATCGTCATCTACTAAGAAAGCTTTTAAAATTGCATAATCTCCAACATAAACAACTGTATCATATGCAAACAAGTGAGTTTTCTTTTTAACAACATCAAAAGGAGATAATGGGTTAAATTGATACTTAGCATAATCTTGACCAAGATTAAGAATGTCTGTGCTCACATTAACCTCACTAAGAACAAGGCTAGAACCATTAACTCTAGCAACAACATCAAAGCTAACAGTTTCTCCATTATCAATAGAAACCAAATTCCAGTTAACAGTTTTTCCTTGAGAGTTATAAACTCCATTAGCAGAAGAACTTAAATAAGTTAAATACTTACTTAATAAGAAACTTATATCACTAACAGTTGCATTTGGACCATTATTTTTAATTGTAATTGTGTACTTAAATATATCACCAGATCTGATATTTGTAGAATTAACTGTTATAACAATTGTTAAGTTAGTATAAGGGTTAGCACTTGTGTTATTACTACTAGTATTATTATTACCAGTGTTATTTTGATCAGGAGTAGATACAGTTACATTATTGCCGATAACACCAGTTCCATTAATTCTCACAGCAAGAGTAAGAGTAACAGCCTGATTAACATTGATAGTTCCTATATTCCACACACTACCATTATAACTACCAACAGTAGTACTATTAGATACTAAAATAAGTCTAGGATCTAAAACTTCACTAACAGTAACATTAGTAGCACTATCTGGACCATTATTAGTCACAGTAATAACATAAGTTAACAACTCACCATTCAAAGCAGAAGTCACATTAACAGTCTTAACAATGCTTAAATTAACACTAGGAGTAACAATTACAGTACTATTATTACCAGAACTACTATTATTACCAGAACTACTATTATTACCAGTATTATTCTGATCAGACCCAGTAACATTAACAACATTACCAATATTTCCAGTACCATTCAATCTAACAATTAAGCTGATAATATAAGAATTACCATTCAAAATACTAGGAATAGTCCAATTAACAACTTGACCCACAGTAGTATAAGACCCATTAGTACTAACAAAAATCAACCTATTATCTAAAACATCAGTAATATTCACATTAGTCGCAGTATCAGGGCCATAATTAGTCACATTAATAGTATACTCAACTAAAGCACCATTTAAAACAAGACCAGACACATTCACAGTCTTAACAATACTCAAGTTAATACTTGGAGTAACATTCACAGTACTATTGTTGTTAGAACTGTTGTTGCCTGTATTATTTTGATCTGTACCTGTGACATTTGCTATATTGCTTATATTTCCAGTACCATTCAACTGAACAATTAAAGTAATAATATAGGAATTATTATTTAAAATACTTGAAATAGTCCAGCTAACAGCTTGACCCACACGAGTATAGCTTCCATTAGCACTAACAAAAATCAACCTATCATCTAAAACATCAGTAATATTCACATTAGTCGCAGTATCAGGACCACGATTAGTCACATTAATAGTATACTCAACTAAAACACCATTCAAAACAACACCAGACACATTCACAGTCTTAACAATACTTAAATTAATACTTGGAGTAACATTCACAGTACTATTGTTGTTAGAACTGTTGTTGC
>NZ_LWMV01000158.1 GCF_001639295.1 Methanobrevibacter curvatus
AGATTTATAATCCTATAAATACAGGTATTTTGATTTCTCGTGATACAAATACCATTAAACATAACAGTATAGCTGGTGGATCCAATGCTAAAGGCATATTACTGAAATCAGATTACAATTATGTCTACAAAAATACAGTTTCTAAAACTAAATATGGAATCTATGGCTACGGAGATAACAACAAAGTATATTACAACAAATTAAATGCTAGCCAATATGGTATTTATATTAAAGGAGATGGAAACTCAATCAAAAAAAATCTAATCACTAGTAAAAAAAATGGTATTGTTGTAACTGGTATGAAAAACAAGATACACTACAATAATATTAAATCAAAACACTTAGGCATATATATCTACGGTCATCAAAACTCAATATTAAAAAACAAAGCCAACAACAACAAATATGAAGGCATTAGAATTTTTGGAAACAAAAATACAATATTAAGCAATATAGTAAATAACAATAAGCTCCACGGTATTAAACTAAATGGTGATAGGAACTTAATTTCAAAAAATTCTGCAAAAAGTCGAGGAATTAAGGTTAATGGTGATAGAAATACAATTTCTAAAAATAAAATAAGCAAAAACAATGCACATAGACTATGTATCACAGGAATCAAAAACAAATTATCTAACAATAAAAATTAACTTAAATGATTTTTATAGGAAATTCAATCATTTAATGTCATGAAAAAATTTGATAACTATAATCATTGATTGACTAGAGATTTTGATTATGAATATAATTGACAAAATCTAAATCTCTCATATTTCCTATTGAATAAAAATCTAAAACTAAAAAAATATCTTCTTACTAAAGAGGAAGTGATTGTATTGAAATTAAGAAATTTAATTTACATCTGCATTGCAACTATTTTAATAATAGCTTGTGTTAGTCTCATTTACACTAATTTAGATAATGGATCAGATATTGCCGAAAATAACTCTAAAGTTAACAACACAAGTAGTGTTAATATTCGTAATATTAATGAGACTGAAAATAATAGCAATAATTCTACAAATGAAATAAGTCCTATTAATATTAGGGGTTCCAATAACTTTGAGAAAAAGAATCAACCTAAAAATATTCCTAAAAATTCCAAATTAACATATCTACAGGCACTTAAAATTGCATCCAAATTTGCTCAAAAGTCTAAGTTTACAGAAGACCAAAATGTAAAGGTTTACATAAGATATAATACTTATTATTATTTGGGCTCATCAAATGTTTTGTTTTGGGACTTCAGTGTTTATTCTAAAAAAAATAATGAATGTCTTGCTGCATTTTTAGTAAATGATGCATCAGGGTTGCCAGTTATGATATGAATAATATTCATAATGGGACATTTGTTAATATTTAATGGCTTATTGGAAATATAGGTGGATATTATGGGAAATAGATATTTGATTATATTATGAATATTAGTTGTAATTTTAGTAGCATTTGTTTCTTTAGGGTTTTATTTTAATGATCAGAATAATTTAGAGATTAATAATGCAACTGACAGCACAACTTCTAATAACAGTGGTTTAAATAATGTTGTTAATAATAGTAGTACTATTAATACAAAAGAAAATATTAAAGCAAATTCAACATCTAAAGTAAACAATAATAAAGGAGTTAAAATTCCAAATGGCTATAAATTATCCTATGCTGAAGCTATGAATTATGCAAAAAAAGCTACAAAGCATGCTTTTAAAAATACTGATATGGATCTTTATCCAAAATTTGGAGGTTTTGAAACGGTTTATGGGAAAAAATCTTGGTATTTTGAAGCCAGAAATAAAAAAACTAATGAATGGATTGATGGATTTTTTATAGATGATAATACTGGAGAAGGATTCATATAATCTAAGTTAGTCTTTTCTATTTTTATCCATTTAATAAAAATCAATTAAATGAATTTGAAAATTAATTTAGTTATAAAACATGTGATGAAATTGTTTATTAATAAAAAAATTATAATGCTCTTGAATATTATTGTAGTTTTTGGGTTTTCTGTGTTCTAAGTGTTAGTGCAGGTTTTCTATTCATAAATGAGTAAAAATAGGTGGATTGGAAAAAATAGGTTTAAAACCTATTAATTTTGGAACTTGATTTAATATTAGTTTAAAATTTAGAAAAAAATAAACTTATTTTTTAAAATAAATAAATATTTCAACAATTCATTAGTTCGAAAATTTTCTTTTGGGACTTTTTTTGATTAGAACTAATATTTAATCATTTTTAAAAAATAAAATTATCAACCCTTTAGATTATTTCGACTTTGAAAATAAGTCTGGAGAGATTCAGGAATATTTAAGAGAAAAACTATTCGAAATATTACCTAATTGGAAAAATTTCCAGTGTCCAAGATGGAAAATCGAAAAATTTTCCGAATTCATCGAAATAAATCTAGAATTAGGAAAAATACACACTTATACACTTAAATTTGTATCTAAAAAAGAATATCTAAATGTATTTTTAATGGGAATACCGACTTCAGAAGGTTACAATGAAATCCAAAAAATAATACATTTTGTAAATTTAAAGTAAACCAGATGCTAATGAATTGAATTTTAATAAATTTCAAGGATTAAATATTAATCAATATTTGTATGCCATTTTCGCTTTTATTACCATATTAGTTTTCATGAAGTCTTCCTTCTAAGAAGTTTCCTTTTGTAAGATAAGATTGTGAAATATTTTGAATTTCATTTTTAAGTGCAATTAAATTTTTTTTGTTTAAATTATCTAATCCTTTTAAGTATAATGAGATTATATTTGAGGTATAATTTTCATTTGAGTATCTACAGTCTAAAATTATAGAATCAAGTCCTAAATTAGCTATTTTTCCTAATTCATCAATTAAACACAGACAATCTTTGTTTATTATATGGCTTTTTTTATTAAAATCAAAAAATACTTTATATTTGAATTTTTTCCTTTTTTTATCTTCTAAAATTGCATAATCTAGACCATTTTCCATTTTAAGAGAATTATCTTTTTTCTCAGTTGTTTCTCCTTTTTCATTTTTTTGAGTGTATTCATTTTTTAAATTAGAAAAATCATCTTTACTAGTTATTACTTCAAGATTACCATGAACCAATAGTTCATACTCAATATCCAAATTAGATTTCTTTGAAATTTCCTTTATTTCATCTTTTGATAGTTCTGATGATAGAATTAAACTTTTAAAATTAGATTCATTTAATATTTCACATGAAAAGCTATTCCAAACATTTAAATTGTGGTTACCATAGATATTTGTATCAAACACTTTGTCTAAACCTGGATTTTCACTTATAATTGATATTGGGATTCCTTTTTCTCTTAAATTATTAAATATTTCTTTTGATTTTATTATTTCACTATCTGATATAAAGGAAGGCAAAACCCAAACAAGTTCTGAAGTTGTGATATTTTTTCCAGCTTCTACTAGTGTTTCTTCGATATTTTCAAAAAAACTCTCTTGTGTTGTGTATAAATATGATGGATCAAAATAAATTTTCTTTAAAGGATAATCTGAGGCTACTTTGAGTTGTTTTATATTATCCACAAAAACAGAAACGTTTAACCTTTTTTTCTCAATTGTATAATCCAGTGATTTGTATTGTTTAATAAAATGATTTAATTTTGTTTTAGCTTTATTGCTCTCTTTTTTATCAGTTTTATAATGGTTTAAGAGTATCTTTTCTCCTTCTTTGATTATTTCTCTTCTGATTTTATTTAAACTTGAAATTGGAATATATAAATCATCTAAATAGTCACTTAATTGGATATTATCAATGTAAAATGGTGTGTTGCCAGTTTTAAATAGCTGTTTTTCAATATCTTCTAGAGTTGTTGGTCTGTTTATTGCTTTTTCAAATTTTTCGCTTGATTTATAATTGAATTCGTATTTTTTATTATTTAAATTAAACTTAACATCAATGGTGGCGGTTAAATCAGAATTTAATTTAATTTTTAATGAAACAGCTATTTTGGATTGAATATATTCTTTTTTTATTTTTTTAAGTTCTTTATGAATAAGATGAGAATAGCTAACATAAACTTTATCTCCTATTCTAAGGTTTCTTGTGGTTTTAAAGGTTATTTGTGAGTCATTTTGACTAATAATATTATCTAAATAAATTCCTTTAATTTTATCTCCCATTTCAAATGCTATTCCATCTCCAATATTAATGTCAACTTTATTTTTCTTTAGGACTTTAACAGTTTTTTCAGTAAATTCTTTTTCATATCCTTCATTTTCTAATTTATTTTTTTTATAATTTTTACTATTTTCATAGTTTTTATTATCTTCATAATTTTTATTTTTATTATTTTCAAAATTTTTATAGTTATAATTTTTATTATTTCTATTATTACTATTATTATTACTTTTATTGCTCTCACTATTTTTATTTTTTTTATCATATCTGCTGTCAGAAATAAGATTTTCTTTTAATTCAACTACTTCTCCAATGTAAAATCCTTTATGGCCTGAACTTTCTCTTCCCATAACATTTCCAGGTTTTTCATTAAGTAGATAGCCATTTGTAAATTTTCTGTTAAAAACCATATTTAAATCGTGGATGTAATCTCCTTCATTTCCATCTAAAATATTTTTATAGCTATTTACAACTGTAGAAACATAATCTGAAGACTTCATTCTACCTTCTAGTTTAATTGAATCAATACCTGCATTTTCTAATAGCTTCAAATTGTTAATAGTATTTAAATCATAAGTAGAAAGCAAATAACCTTCATCCACTTTATGTCCTTTATATTTAAGATTGTACTGTCTTCTACATGGTTGAGTGCAAGCTCCTCTATTTCCACTTCTTCCATTGTTATAAGATGAGATATAACAGTTTCCTGAGATAGAATAACATAAAGCACCATGTGAAAAGACCTCTAATTCAACATTAAGATTTTTTTCTTTTAATTTTTTGTTTATATCTGTTATTTCATCAATGCTTAGCTCTCTTGGGAATATTATTCGTGAAATACCATTTTCAACAGCCCAATAGCTACTATAAAAGTTATTAATTGTCATTTGTGTAGATGAATGGATTTTTATCTTTGGAAAAAGGGATTGGATTAATTTTAAAACACCAAAATCTTGAACAATTATAGCATCTACACCTATTTTATACAATTTAAACACATATTTTAGTATGTCAATTATTTCAAAATTGTTTATTAAAGTGTTTATGGTTATGAAGACTTTCACATTGTTTAAATGACCATATTCTACACTTTTTTTTATTTCTTCTGTTGTGAAATTTTCTGCAAAAGCACGGGCTCCAAAATTTTTTCCTGATATATATACTGCGTCTGCTCCACTGTTAACAGCTATTTTGAATATTTCAAATGATCCTGCTGGTGCTAATAATTCCATTTTTCCCATATTAATAACTCGTTTATTTTTATGATAATATTGAATATAATTTATGATACTTTTTTTTTTATGATTCTACTTTTTATAGTACTACTTTTTTTATTAATACTTTTTTATTTCTATTTTTTTTATTAATACTTTTATTGTTTTTACTAATTAATTGCTTTATTATTTTTTCATTTATTTTATTAAATCGTAGATAATTCTTAAACTATCAATTAATCCATGTGCATAAGCTATTGCATCAATGGCTGTAAAGTATTCTTTTTTTCTTAAATAGTATTTACTATCTTCTCTGTAGTTTATAGCACTTTCAACAACTTCTTTTTCTTTTTCATTTAAATTAAGATTTTCTAACTCATTTAAGTTTTTATTTAGCTTCTCAATGTCAATAGTTATTCTTTCTTTATTTTCCATGGTATCTTATTTTTATAATTTTTTCTTTTTTTTAAATTAACTTTTTAAATTAACTCATATTTAAGTTTTAAAGCATCAAGTAATCCATGTGCATAGGTTATACAACCAAATGATGTGAATTCATCCTCTTTTTTTAAATAATATATAGAATCAGTTTTATATTGTTTTGCTTTTTCTATTATTTGTATTTCATTTTTATCTAAGTTGATATCTTCTATTTCATCTATGGACTCTTCTAATTTTTTTATATCAATTTCTACTCTTTCTTTTTCATTCATTTAAATCTCCATGAATTGTTTAATTGTAATTCTCATTATTATTGTAAATTATTATAAATTATTATTAATGTCATTATATTGCTATTATTATTAATATCACCATACTGCTATTATTATTACTATTATTATTATGCATATTATTATTACTATTATTATTACTATTATTATTACTATTATTATTACTATTATTATTATGCATATTATTATGCATATTATTATTACTATTATTATTACTATTATTATTTCTATTATTTGTTTGCATTGTTTATGGAACTATCTTTACTTTTTAATTTATTCCATGTATAAACCATTCTTTGGATTACTGTAAAATAAGAGAGAACTATTAACAAAATTACTATCCATTTTAACCATATAGTATCTACTATTCCACCTATTAATACAGCAATTATTAAAATAACTAATCTAACAGCTCTTTCAGCTATTCCAATTTTGCATTCAATATTCATTGATTCTGCTTTTGATCTAATGTAACTTATGGTATATGCAGAATGAATTGCTAATATCCCAATAAACCAATCTATATATCCTCCAGATATTAAACCTATTATTATTATTGCATCAGAAAATCTATCTGTAGTTGAATCTAAAAATGCACCAAATTTTGAGGATTTATTATGATATCTTGCTACTGCACCATCTAAAACATCTAAAGATCCACTAATAAGAATAAAAATTCCACCTAAAATTAGCTGATGGAAATAAAATAATAATGCTGCTAAGATAGCTATTATAATGGACAAAATGGTTATATAATTAGGATTTACATCTATTTTTTTAGCAATTGGGTTTAGTATTTTATTTAAATAAGGTCTTAGATTTTCTAACATTTAATCACAAATGTGAAATTTATTTTTTCAATGAATTTTTACGATATATTTTTATATTTTAAACTAAAAAATTTATAATATGTTTTAATAATAATATAATTTTAATAATGATATATTTTATTATATAAATTATTCATTACTATAACAACATATCTATACAATATATCTATGAACAATAATATATTCAATTTATTTAATTTAATTATTTTATATAATATATTATTTTTTTAATGTACTAATATTTGTATTTTGCATGATTAAATCTTTTATTTTTTTATTTTTTTTTGCCTTGTTTTTTAATTTGTTTTTTTTTTTACTTTTGTTTGATTGGGTTATTATGGAAATTATTAAAATATCTGATGAAAAGCTTACTGATGAAGATATGTATAAAATTCAAAAGGTTCTATCCTCAGGTGGAGTTATTATTTATCCTACCGACACTGTTTATGGATTGGGAGTGGATATTTTTAATGAAATAGCAATTAAAAATCTTTTTAAACTTAAAGGACGAAATTTTAACAAAGCCATTTCTGTTTTGTTTTCAGATATAGAAAATATTTCCCATTATGCATATTTAGATGAAAAAAAAATAGAAATATTAAATAACTACCTTCCTGGACCTTTTACATTTATTTTGGAAAAAAAAGTGAGTGTTTCTAAATTGTTAGCTGGAAACACAAATAAATTAGGCATAAGAATTCCTAACAATAAAACAGCTATTGAAATAGCTAAAATCATGCCAATTACCACAACAAGTGCTAATATTTCCTCAAAAGAAGTTAAATCAAATCCCCTTGAAATAGCTAATGAATTAAATGGTAAAATAGATTTAATTATTGATGGGGGCATTTTAACATCAAATAATTCATCTACAGTGGTGGATTTAACTCATAAACCTGTAAAAATTTTAAGACAAGGAATTGGTAATTTTGAATTGTGATTTTTTTAAATTTCTTTTAAATTCATCATTTAATCTATTTTTAAATTTATCTATAACTTTCTAAATTTTTCATTATTTTTATAAAATCAATATGAAAAATTTAAACATATTTTTCAAAAAACCGAAAACTTTTATAAATAGAAAAAACATACATTTTCATATTATCTTTTACTATTATAAGATAATAAAATTTATTTTTAAATTAATTCTTTTTTTTTAAATCTAAGTAAATAAAAAGCTTATTTTTTTTAAATAAAATGACATAAAAACTTTTATTTTAAATAATAAGATGTAACTAGCTTATTTTTATTAGAATCTATTTAATTTTTTCTTAAAATTGATTTAAGATATAATTTTTCTAAAATTTAAATTAGAATTTAACTTAAAAGTATTTATATGAATAATCTTTGATGATGGTTGTTTTGTCAAGAGGAAAGAAACCTAAATGGATGCTAAATATAGCTATTGAGCGTATGAATATTCTTTTCAATTTAGCTGAAAAAGAATACCATAAAAATCCTTTAAGGTCTCATAGATATGTATATTTAGCAAGAAAGATTTCTAAAAAGTACAATATAAAAATACCTGAAAATTGGAATCGAAGATATTGTAAAAAGTGTTATAAATTCTTGCAATATGGAAAAAACTCTTCTGTTAGATTAATTGACTCTAAAGTTCATATCCATTGTTATGAATGTGGTAACACAATGAAAATTCCTTACATCAAGGAAAAAAAATTAAAAAGGAGAGCTAAAATTGGCAAATATTCCCAACAAAAAAGACTTAATGAATCGAGCTCTCTCAAATATCGCAATTAATATTGGTAAAGCTGGTATTAATGATAATGTAATTGAAGAGATTAAACGCCAGTTAGAATCCCAAGAAGCTTTAAGAATCAAATTTTCTAAGGGTTTTGCCAGTGAAAAAGAAGAGTTAAGTCAAGAAATAGTCTCTAAAACAAGATCAAAGCTTGTTGATTTAAGGGGCAATGTTGCTGTTATTTATAAAAGAAGTAGCAAAAAAATTAATTAATATATAATTAACTAATTTAAACTTTAGTTAAAAATTATTTTATAAAAAATAAATTTAAAAATCATTTTTATTCCATAGCTCTAAGTGTGCAAAATTAGAGCTGTGGCTTTACCGAGTTACACGAGTTTTTAATAGCTTTTGATTATAATTTTTAATATTTATGTATTTTTAATATCTTTTTTATTTTTTTATTAAAGAGTATAATCATGGCGTCAAGCTATTAATAGCTTACATTTCAAAAATAAATTTAGGAGATTTTATATGGTTACAGTATATGATGTACCAGCGGATGTTTTAATTAATATTATTGCAAATGAACTTAATGAAAATAACGAAAATATATCTGCACCTTCATGGGTAAATTACGTTAAAACTGGAGTTCATAAAGAAAGAAAACCAGATGATATAAACTGGTGGTATACAAGATGTGCTTCTATTTTAAGAAGAATTTACATTGATGGTCCTGTTGGAATCAGTCGCCTTAGAACTTTTTACGGTGGTAAAAAAGATAGAGGAATGACTCCAGAAGTATTTAGGGAAGGTAGTGGAGCTATAATTAGAACAGCTCTTCATCAATTAGAATCTGCAGGTTATGTTGAAAAGATTGTAGGTGGGAGAGTAATTACTTCTTCAGGTAAATCTTTCTTAGATAAAATTTCTTCTGAGGTTATTAAAGACATTCCTGAACTTTCAAAGTACTAAATAGTTATTTATTAGCTATTAATTTTTATTAAAATACTTTTTTAATTAATTTAATATTATTGTTTAATTTAAAATAGTTTTTTTAATTATTTAATTTAAAATAATTTTTTTAATTATTTAATTTACTTAAATATTTTTTATAAGTTAACTTTATTAATATCATAAGGAGATAAAATATGAGTGAACTTGATGAAATTCGTCAAAGAAGAATGCAAGAATTGCAACAACAAGCTATTGCTCAAGAAAATCAGCAAAGAATGGCTCAAGAGTTAGAAGTGCAAAAGAGACAGGCTATGGTTCAAATTTTAACTCCTGAAGCTAGAAGCAGATTAACAAATCTACGCTTAACTAAGCCAGAATTTGTTGATCAAATTGAAATGCAATTAATTCAATTGGTTCAATCTGGTCAAGTAAAAAGTAAAATTACAGACGACCAATTAAAAGACCTTTTAAGAAGATTGACTGCTCCAAAAAGAGATATTAATATTACTCGTAAATAGTTTATTTTTCTAATATCTTTATAAAATACTATTTATTTAAAAAATTTATTTAAAATAATATTTATTTAAAAGATTTGTTTAAAATAATATTTATTTAAAAGATTTGTTTAAAGTAATATTTATTTAAAAGAATTATTTAAGAGAATTCAATTTCATTAAGAAAACTCAATTTCATGTCTTAATTTTTTGTGATTAAATGAAAGCAGCTGTTCTCTATAGCGGAGGAAAAGACAGTTCTTTAATGGCTATTTTATTAAAAAGAATGGCTATTGAGTTAGATCTTGTGACTATTAATTTTGGAGTATATGATTCATATATTTCAGCACAAAAATCTGCTAAAGCCTTAAATTTAAATCATAAAGTAATTAAACTTGATAAATCTATTTTAAAATCAGCTATTGATATAATCAATTCAGATGGTTTTCCTAATAATGGAATTAATTTTATTCATAAAGAAGTCATTGAAAATATTGCAAAGTTAAGCCAATATGATATAATAGCTGATGGAACAAGACGAGATGATAAAGTTCCAAAATTAAATAAAAATGATATTCAAAGTTTAGAAGATAGATTTAATATTCAATACATTAATTTAGACAGTTTTGGATATAAAACCATTGATTTGTTTGTAAATAAATTCTTTTATTTAAAAAAAGAAAAATCTCATCCTGATAAATCTTCAGATTATGAGGTTGAAATCAGGAAGTTTATAGACGAAAATGGTGGAAATTCTAGTGAAATTTTTCCGATTCATTATCAAACTAAGGTCAATGGCTTAAAAGAAGACATCTAATAAATTTATATAAAATATCCTTTTTTATTAAATATTTATCAATTAAATTTATTATCAAAATAAAAGTATTATTTAATTAAAAATTTATTTATTATAGTTATCAATTATAGTTATCTATTATAATTATCAATTAATATGGTGTTAAAATGAGTAGAAATAAACCTTTGGCTAAAAAGTTAAGACTTGCTAAAGCATTTAAGCAAAATAGAAGAGTTCCTTTATGGGCTATTGCTAAAACTAACCGTAAAGTGAAATATAGTCATAAACCAAGACATTGGAGACGTAATAGTCTTAAAGTATAAGTAGGAGTTTTTTAAATGGAAAGAATTTATACCATACCTCTTAGAGCGGTTAAAAATGTCCCAAGAACTATCAGAGCTCCTCGTGCTATAAGAGAAGTTCAAAAGTTCTTATTAAAGCATATGAAAGGAGAAGAAGTAAAATTAGATGCTTCTGTCAATGCAAAAATTTGGGAAAGAGGAATTCAAAAAATTCCTTCAAAAATCAAAGTTAAAGCTGTCAAAGATGATGATGGTCTTGTTGAAGCAACTTTGGCTGAAGATTAAATTTAATAAAATTTTAATAAATATCTAAATAATACATTTTTGTATACAATGTTAAAAAGACTTAATTTACTTGGAAATCCGAATAGTGGAATTTACATTTCTTTAACTGATGATATTGCTCTTGTTCCTTTTAATTTTCCTTCTCAAGCGGAAAATGAACTTAAAGAAGCTTTAGATGTTGATATTATTAATGCTACAATATCTGGAAGTCATCTATTAGGTGCTTTATCTGTTGGAAATAAAAATGGCTTTCTTGTTTCTCCATACATCTTTGATAAAGAAATTGAAGATTTAGAAGAGCAAGGAATCAAAGTTGAAAAGATTCCAGATAAATATACTGCTGTTGGAAATATAATAGCTCTTAATGATAAAGGAGCACTTGTTTCTCCTCTTTTAAATGATAAATCTACTAATTTAATTTCTGAATTTTTAGAAATTGATGTTCAAAAATCCACAGTTGCAGGATTTAATATTATTGGGTCACTAATGAATATTACCAACAAGGGTGGATTGGTTCACAGAGATAGTTCTATTGAAGAATTAAATTTTATTCAAAAGGTTTTCAAAGTAGAGGTTGATATTGGAACTGTTGGTCATGGAATAGCTCTTGTAGGAGCATGTTCAATAGGAAATTCTTATGGAGCCATTGTTCCTGAAAAAACAACAGGTCCTGAAATCATTAGAGTAGAAGAAGCACTTAATTTTCTTGAAGATTAATTTTATACAGTAATTTAATTAATTCAGATAATTTAATTAATTCCATTAGTATTAGATTAATTCAATTAATTAGCTATTTCATTTATTTATTGTTTTTAAAAATGTAATTTTTAGATATTGTTTTTTAATAGTTATTTTTAAAACGAGGGTAAGATAATATGAAGACAAAAATTTATAGAATAGAAGGAAGATTTACCATGGGTGATGAAACCAAAAAATTTATTAAAGAACTTAAAGCTACTAAAGAAGAGGATATTTATGAAAAAATATACTCTGAATTCGGAAGCAAACATAGGATTAATAAAAACCAAATTGGGATTGAAAAAATAGATGAAATCTCTGCTGATGAGGTTACAGACCCTATTATAAAAGCTATTATTTAAAAACATTATAAATATATCTATAATATAAATATAATTTTATAAAATATTGAATAAAACATTATAATATTTTTAGAATTTTTAATATTTTTAAAACTTACAGTTTTTTTTTAAACTTTAGTACTCTTTTAAATAAAAATAGGTGTTTAAATGTCAGATCAACAAGAACTAGAAAAAATTTTATCTGAAATCAATCTTTATAAATCTCAAGCAGAAAGTTTACAACAACAAATTGAAGCAATACAAGCATCTTTAGCTGAAATTGAGGTTTTAGAAACTACATTGGAAGAATTAAAAAATAAAGATTCATATGAGACTTTGGTTCCTGTTGGGGCAGGCTCTTTTATGAATGCTAATATTAACAATACCGAAGAAGTTATTGTAAGTATTGGTGCAGGTGTAGCAGTCACAAAAACTATTGAAGAAGCAAAAGAAACAGCATCTTCTCAAAAAGAGGAGCTTAATACTACTTTAAATAAAATGGTTGAAAATCTTCAAAAAATAAGCCAAGTTATTTCTCAACTTTCTCCAAAAGCTGAAGAATTAATGGCTAAAGCTCAATCTGGAGCACCAGTTCAATAATTTTTTAGTTTCTTCTTTTTAGCTTATTAGTTTATTTATTTTTTATATTTTTCTTTTTTTAATTACTTTTTTGTATTTTTTTATAATATCCTTTTACAATAAATGATTAAATCCAAAAATAATGGATTTTTACTTTTTTTTATTTGCTTTCTTTTAATTAATAATTTACTTTTCAAAGTAGGATTAATTAAAATTTTTTTTTATATTTTATTTAATATGCTTTTTTTACCATGCTTTTTGTTGTGTTTTTTTACCAGTTTTTGATTTTTTCTGTTATATAATTATAAAATTTGTTTTTTTACTGGGATATATTTTTCTATTTGATTTTTATAGCAACTTGTTTATATGTTAATGTGAAAATTTATTTAATAGCTGTGAATATTTTTTGGGTTATTTTTTAATTTTATTATATGTTTTTAGTTTTTTAAAAAATATTTATAAGTGATTTAAATGATTTTAATTAATTTAAACGCACAGAAATTTGTATACATGGGGTGGGTGAAAGCGGGAGTTTTTCTTTTGATTTTAATGTTCCTGTTTTTTGCCTCTTTCTCTGCAACTTTAGCAAATAATATTGCTGTTAGTGGAGACTCTTTTGATGATATAAATAATGCTATTAGTGCTGCTAATTCTGGAGATGTTATTCAACTAGGTTCAAATACTTTTAAAAGTAATGGCTCGGTAATTAGAGTAACTACAGAAAATTTAACTTTTATTGGTGCTTCCCCTAATAACCCTGCAACAGTATCTGGAGAAAATATCAGCAGAATTTTCTTGATAAATGCAACAACCACCACATTTAAATACATTAACTTTGTCAATGGCAACGGCAATGGCACTATGGGAACAGCCATTCTCACCTATTCTAAAATAACTGTTGACAACTGCACATTTTCAAACAACATTGGAGAAAGCGGATCAACCATTTTAATAGGTCCTCTAGCATATAACTCCATAATAAAAAACTCCATTTTCAACAACAATAAAGGAATACAAGCAGACACAGACAATTTTATTCAAGGAGGAGTAATAAGATCCGCTACAACAAATTTAACAATCACAGACTCAACCTTTACTAACAATTTCGCCCTAAATGAAGGAGGAGCTATTTCCATAGTCAACGGAACAGGAACTAAAATCATAAACTGCAAATTCACTAATAACAGTGCAAATATAGGTGGAGCAATCAGAATAGCTGATTGCGAAGTAACTATTAGCAACTCCCTATTTAACCAAAACAATGCAAACAACATAGGAGCAATATACATATTAAACGGAGCAGTCACAATATTAAACTCTAACTTCACCTCCAACAAAGCAAACAACGGCGGAGCAATAGGAATATACAACCGAACCACCAATGACAACAAAATAATCATCTTAAAAAATTTAATCTTTGACTCAAATAAAGCCACAGGCATGGGTGGAGCAATTTATACTCTAATTCCAATTAAATATCTAAATGATTCTATATTTAAAAATAATTCTGCTATAAATGGAGGAGGAATCTATTCTTTAAGTAATTTACAAATTAATACAGCTAATTTTTCACACAATACTGCCACTACCTCTGGTGGAGCAATTTATGCAAATGGTCAAATAAGCATTTCTTCTAAATCTAATTTTACCTCAAATAATGCAAATAATGGTGGAGCAATTTATGCTTTTAAGGATCTAAATATTTCCAATTCCATATTTAGCAAAAACAACGCTATATCCAATGGTGGAGCATTATATCTCAATGGAGGAACAACTAGAATATTAAGCAATTCAAATTTTTCATCCAATAATGGAGTTAACGGTGGTGCGATTTACTCTAATGGTGTATTAAGTATTGCTTCAGCTAATTTTAATGATAATTTTGTATCTGGCAGTGGTGGAGCTATTTATTCTCTTAAAAACTTACAAATTTCTTCATCTAAGTTTAATGGAAACAATGCATCAGCTAATGGTGGAGCGATTTATTCTAATAACCAGGGTTCAATCAATATATCTAATTCTTATTTTAATGGTAATAATGCAGCTAATGGTGGTGCTCTTTATCTTGAATCAAAATCCTATATAATTTCCTCTAATTTTGTAAATAATAAGGTTAATAGTGGAAATTCTGTTGTGTATTTAAAAAATGCAATTTTGGTTCAAAATAGTAATTTCACTAGCAATATTGGAATATGTCTTGAATTAAATGGGGATGGAGCTGTTATTTCTCATAATAGGTTCATTAATACTAGTGGGAATGGTGTTTATAGCTCTAATCTTAAAAATGGAATTATAATCGACAATGTTCTCCTAAATAACATTGATACGGCTTTATATATAATTGGAAATGGAAATAAAGCTCATAACAATTCGTTTAATTATAATAATGTTGCTGTTATCCTTAATGGTAATAATACTGAGTTTATAAACAATAATATAATTAATAGCCAAAATGATGGTTTAAGATTAACTGGGAATAATCTAAAATTCATATCTAACAATATTTCAGATAATCATGGATATGGACTGATTTTAAATGGAAATAACCCTACAATAACTAATAACCTATTTAAAAGCAACAATAATGCTTTATATGGTCAAACAGTATCTAATGCTACTATATCTACTAATTCTTTGCTAAACAATTTAGGAAATGGCTTATATATCTTGGGAGACAATAATAAAATTTACAAAAATATGATTTCTAATAATAAAAATTATGGAATCTATCTAAAAGGCAAAAATAACCAGATTTATGCTAATAATATTTCTAATAACCTTGAAGGACTTCATATTTCCGGATCAAACAACAACATTTATAACAACACTTTAACAAGCAACAATTTAGGAATCCTTATTCTAGGAAATAATTTTTCAATTCAAAACAATCTAATATATAAAACTAAAACCCGAGGAATAAGTATTAATGGGAACAACTCAAAAATTGCAAACAATAGAATATTAAATGGTGATGGCAATGGAATATATATCAAAGGAGCAAACAATGAGATATTTAAAACAAATTCTTCTAACAATAAGGGAAGAGGCATATATATTGAAGGCAATAATAACAAATTAACTAACATTACAACATATAATAACAAAGCTACAGGTATATATCTTAAAGGAAAAAATAATCAAATATCTAAATCTAATTCTTCTAATAACAATGGAATAGGCATATATATTGAAGGTAAGAACAATAAAATAAGCAACACTACAGTGAATAACAACAAAGCTACAGGCATATATCTTAAAGGCAATGAAAACCAGATAATTGAAAATGAAATTACCCATAACAATGGAAAAGGAATAGATACTAATGGAAATAAGCTTATAATATCATATAATATCATTCATAGAAATTTAAAAAATGGAATTCTTGGTTTTAGCAGTGGTAGTTTAATTAAAGCTAATTTAGTTTACAATAATTCAAACAAAAAACAACTTAAATCTGCCATCTATTTTAAAGGAAATAATAATAAATTTTACTACAATATAATACAAAACAACGGATTCCATGGACTTTACATAGTGGGAAATAAAAACATTATTAAAAGAACTCTTCTTTACTATAACAAACATACTCAAATCATCATACAAGGAAATAAAAACGATATAGCCTATGTAAATATCCACAAAGGCAAAAAATCAGGACTAAAATTAACTGGAAACTCCAACAAAATAACTGATATTCAAGTTACAGACAATAAAAATAAAGGAATCATAATAAATGGCAATAAAAATAAACTTTTCAAAGTATTAATAAGTAATAACACAGTTGGATTACATATTAAAGGCAACTATAATTATCTACTACAAAGTATAATCTCTTCAAACAAAGGCTACGGCATTTTTAATGAAAAAGGCATTAAAAATCACTATAATTACAATTATATTGTCAACAACAAAGCTAAGTATAATTTTTATAGAGCAAAAGGCACTGTTAATGCAGATTATAATTGGTGGGGTAAAAACAACATTAAAACAGTAAAAAATTTAAAAATCAAAAAATATGTAACCGCAAAACTCAATGCACCTAATATATTAAAAATCAAAAAAAAATACACAGTAACAGTTATATTCAGATCTAACACAAACAAAAAACTAAAAAAAAGAATCCCTAACTTAATAGTGCTTTTTGAGTTTAAAGGAGGAAAAATCAGCCCAAAACACAGAACTGCCACTAAAAATATAGCTAAAGTTAAAATAAAACCTACCAAGCATAAAACTATTGCTATTGTGGCTCAAGTTGATAATCAGCTACTATATAAACAATATGTCTCATTTAATGGAAAATTATATGAGCATAGTTTATATGTAAAGATAATGTTGGAGAAAATAAGGAGATATAATGAATGGGTAAGACAGCAAAATGAAAAAATGAAAGACTATCAAAAATTGAAAATGGCATCAGATAATATTTTTAAGTCAACTTCTCTGAATTATTACTATTCAATATCAGCAATGGGTCAAGATTTTGCTAAATCATCATCCCTTAAAATCATACCTCCAAAACTTCTACCTCCAATAACTTATAAACCTGGCACAGGTCTAGTATCACCAAATTCCAACTGGCTTAAGGGTATGATAGATCGTAACATGCCTAATGGAACAGTAACTAAGGGTTTATTTAACATTGCTACAAAACTTATGATATTAAATCCAAAATATTATATTAGTCTTTATATTATAGGTAAAGTTGTAGATGCACTTACTTATGCCAATGGAAATCCAAGTAAATTTTTAGAATATAGCTTTATTAATGTTTATGGTTATAGCAACTTAGATAAGTATGGATGGGGTGGTGAGGCTGGAAAACATATTTTAGAATTCACTTTAGGCATTGATGAAACAGGAAATATGAGTTTTGGAGACCTAGCACTTAATATGGTCTCACTAGCTCTAGGATTTGGTTTAGGAGGCATAGCTGCTAAAGGAACAAAAGGTCTTGCTAAAACCATACTAAAAAAATTACCTAAATCATTAGTGAAAAAAGCAACACCTATAGTAGATAAATTCGTGCAAACGGTTAAAAAATATACAAATGTGGATTTACGAGCTATTGATTTTTCACAAATAAGAAAGTCTATTGTTAATGTTGCTAAAATTGCTACTGGTGATTTTTCACCTATTTATAAGAAAATTCCTGTTCCATCTAAGTTAAAACCTGCAGATCAACTTCTTAAAGAGTTTGAAAAATTCACAAAAAACAGCAAAACAATTGCAAAATTAGCTAAAGGAGATGTTAAAGAAGCACTGAAACTTTTAAATTCTAATCTCAAAAACATAGCTATTTTAATAGAAGATGCTAAAATTAAAGCGTTTTTAAATGGTCTTGCATCAACTGCTGCATATAAAGCAGACCTTATTCTTCTAACCAAAGCTATTAGCGAAGGCCCAGCTAAAATTAAAGAAGCAAATAAAGCAATTGAAAAAGGAGTTAAAAATGCAGATGCAAATGCCATAAAACTTATTAAAAAATACACTAAAAATATCAAAGCACTTGAAAAATTACTAAAATTATATGGCTTAAAATAAATAAAAAATCATTTTATCACACAATTAAAATGCTAATTGAAATTTTAAAATTATTATGGGGATTAAAATGAAAGTTGAGTATGATATGGAAAAAGAAAAAAGAAATCTAAAAAAGAAAACTGAAAAAATATTAAAAAAATATCCCAATGTAGAGGATTTAGAATATATGTTAGAGAAAATCTTAACTCTTGTTGATTCCAAACCATTTAATATCTTGACTAAAAACCTTGTAAATTACACATTAAAATTTAATGAGATACATCCTGAAGAAGAGATTGATATTGAATCATTATGGGAGGAATTTCCAATATTAAAAAATGCTCTTGTTTTAGATACAAGCAAAGATACTTCCATGAATATTTTTAGTCGTAGAAGCGACACAATAACATATACTCAATTTGGGAATTTCGTAAATTTTAATTTTGGAGTTTTAACTGTAAAAGAAGGGGATAATCCTTTATATTCAAGTGATAGAATTTATAATTTATCTAATAAAGTAATGGTTTTGTTAAATGAATTTGACAAAGATATACATTTGGATACTATGGATGTTGATTTTTTTAGAAGTTTAGATGCTGTTAGATGGAATAAGGATGCTAAAAAGCTTTTTAAAAAAATGGTGTGGGTTCTCTTAGATATCCCAGGTTTGATTATAGCAACTTTATTTTCCGATATAATAAGTGATATTTTTTCTACTTATCGTACTACGTTAACAGTATTAGTTACTTGTAGTGCAGTTAAGAATAATCGGAATATTATGGAGTATGAGGATGTTATTTGTGCTTTTAAGACTTTTTTTAAGTTGATTGATGCAGATATTAATGATTTAATTTAAGTGGTTGTGATGAAAGTTGAATATGACATGGAAAAAGAAAAAAGAAATCTAAAAAAGAAAACTGAAAAAATATTAAAAAAATATCCCAATGTAGATGGCTTAGAAAGTGTGTTAGAGAAAATCTTAACTCTTGTTGATTCCAAACCATTTAATATTTTAACTAAAAACCTTGTAAATTATATATTAAAATTTAATGAGATACATCCTGAAGAAGATATTGATATTGAGTCATTATGGGAGGAATTTCCAATATTAAAAGATGCTTTTGTTCTAGATATGACCAAAGGTACTTCAAGGTCTATTTTTAATCGTACAAGTGACACAATAACATATACTCAATTTGGGAATTTCTTATCTTTCAATATTGGAATCTTATCTATTAAAGAAAAAGATCCTTTATATTCCAGAGAAAGGATTTATAATTTACCTAATAAAGTGATGGTTTTGTTAGATGAATTTGACAAAGATGTATCTTTGGATACTGTGGATGTTGATTTTTTTAGAAGCTTAGATGCAGTTGAATGGAATAAAGATGCTAAAAAACTTTTTAAAAAAATAGTGCCGATTTTTTTAGATATTGCTGATTTGATAATAGCAACTTTATTTTCAGATATATTAAGTGATATGTTTGCTACTTATCGTACTACATTAACAGTATTAGTTACTTGTAGTGCAGTTAAGAATAATCGGAGAATTATGGAGTATGAAGATGTTATTTGTGCTTTTAAGACTTTTTTTAAGTTGATTGATGCAGACATTAATGATTTAATTTAAGTGGTTGTGATGAAAGTTGAATATAATATGGAAAAAGAAAAAAGAAATCTAAAAAAGAAAACTGAAAAAATATTAAAAAAATATCCTAATGTAGATGACTTAGAATATGTGTTAGAGAAAATCTTAACTCTTGTTGATTCCAAACCATTTAATATTTTGACAAAAAATCTTGTAAATTATATATTAAAATTTAATGAGGTACATCCTGAAGAAGATATTGATATTGAATTATTATGGGAGGAATTTCCAATGTTAAAGGATGCTTTTGTTTTGGATATGGTCAAAGATACTTCTAGGTCTATTTTTAGTCGTAGAAGCGACACAATAACATATACTCAATTTGGGAATTTCTTATCTTTCAATATTGGAATCTTATCTATTAAAGAAGAAGATCCTTTATACTCCAGAGAAAGAATTTATAATTTATCTAACAAAGTGATGGTCCTGTTAGATGAATTTGACAAAGACATATATTTAAATACTGTTGATGTTAATTTTTTTAGAAGCTTAGATGCAGTTAAATGGAATAAAGATGCTAAAAAACTTTTTAAAAAAATGGTGTGGGTTCTCTTAGATATCCCAAGTTTAATTATAGCAACTTTATTTTCCGATATAATAAGTGATATTTTTGCTACTTATCGTACTACATTAACAGTATTAGTTACTTGTAGCACAGTTAAGAATAATCGGAATATTATGGAGTATGAGGATGTTATCTGTGCTTTTAAGACTTTTTTTAAGTTGATTGATGCAGATATTAATGATTTAATTTAAGGGGTTGTGATGAAAGTTGAGTATGATATGGAAAAAGAAAAAAGAAATCTAAAAAAGAAGACTGAGAAAATATTAAAAAAGTATCCCAATGTAGATGGCTTAGAAAGTGTGTTAGAGAAAATCTTAACTCTTGTTGATTCCAAACCCTTTAATACCTTAACTAAAAACCTTGTAAATTATATATTAAAATTTAATGAGATACATCCTCAAGAAGAGATTGATATTGAATTATCATGGGAGGAATTTCCAATATTAAAAAATGCCCTTGCTTTAAATACAACCAAAGACACTTCTAGATCTATTTTCAGTCGTAGAAGCGACACAATAACCTATACTCAATTTGGGAATTTCACAGATTTTAACTTTGGAATTTTAACTGTAAAAGAAGGAAATAATCCTTTATATTCAAGTGATAGAATTTATAATTTATCTAATAAAGTGATGGTCTTGTTAGATGAATTTGACAAAGACGTATCTTTAGATACTGTTGGTGTTGATTTTTTTAGAAGTTTAGATGCAGTTGTATGGAATAAAGATGCTAAAAAACTTTTTAAAAAAATAGTGCCGATTTTTTTAGATATTGCTGATTTGATAATAGCAACTTTATTTTCAGATATATTAAGTGATATTTTTACTAATTATCGTACTACATTAACAGTATTAGTTACTTGTAGTGCTGTTAAAAATAATCGGAATATTATAGAGTATGAAGATATTATTTGTGCTTTAAAAACTTTTTATAAGTTGACTAATGCAGATATTAATGATTTAATTTAATTTAAGTGATTGTGATGAAAGTTGAGTATGATTTTCATTTAAATTTATATTATGGAATTTTTCAGATGATTTAAATAAATTTTATTTAATGTTGGTGATTTAATTGAATTTAGGTAAAGGTTTAGCTTTTTTGTTTTCTGTGATTTTCTTTTTTGTTTTAGTTTTTGTGCTTGTTGCTATTGTCTCAAGTTTTTTTCCAGGGTTTCATTTTTCTGATAACCCTATAATAAGAATTGTTTTCTTAATGATATTTGTGGCTATTACACGAAGATTTTATGGTTATTTAACAGGAGATTCAGATAATAAATAATAGCTATAGCTATCATGGTATTGTTAATAATGAGAAGAATATGATAATACTTTAGAAAGCGATGTTAAAGTAAAATCTGCTTTGTGGACTGGTGTTAAATTAGTTATTGGTCTTTTATATCTTCATCACTTTTTTTCACTGATAATGTTTATAACTTTTGCTTTAAATTTAAGATAATTAAATATTAATTCTTAGTTTATTATAATAAAATATTTAGCTCATTATAGTCTATTACTAAACTTTTGCATATTGAATCAGCTTTGTTTATATATACACTATTAATTTAATGAAATTTATTAAGTAATTGACTATATATTAAATAAAATATATACATATATTTTAATAGGGATATTATGTCAAAAGATGAATTAAGACAATACTTAAACAAATTAGAGAAAAATGAACTTGTTGAAATTGTTTTATCTAATCATCTTACAAGTGATGATGCTAAAAATTATTTAAATTATTTGAAAAATCCTAATGAAAAGGAGGAGTTTTTAAGAGTTAAAAGTATTATTGACAATAATTATGATTTTATGGAAATAATCCTTCTAATCCCACTATAGCTGTTTCAAGGGAAGCTATTAAGGACTTTTCAAAGTTAAATCCATCTCCTAATCTTTTGGCTAAACTACTTTTATATTTAGCTAAATCTCTTATTGGTTACAGTACTGAGTTTGGTGATTTTCATGATGATTTTTATGATGATGTTGAAGAAACCTTCGCTGATGCATTGGTAGTTATTCAAGAACATGATCTTTTAGAAGACTTTAAAGAAGAAGTTGAATCTTCCATTGAATCGGCTTCTGACTATGAGTTTTATGATGAATTACTTAGTATATTTTTTGGTTTTTACCTTGAAATATTGGAAAAAGATGGTTCTCTTAAAAAAGTTTAAATTTAATTATAATATAGGGATTTTAAATAAAAGTTAATGTTTAATTTCTTTTAACTATTTCCCAAACTTGTTTATATGAATATTCAAGAATTAACTTATCATTGTTGAATTTCCTAATTTTTTTTGATTTAAATTAATCTTGTTTGGGCCAAGTTAAAATCTTAGGGGTTTTTACTTCTTTTAGTTCATCCAATATTAATTTTGGCCAATTTTCTTTGTTAAACCCTTTTTGGGCTAAAAATCCAAATAACCATCTTGTAAGCCCTAAACCAGTACAACCTGTCCAAATTCTATCTTGGTGGGCTTCTTTAATAGAAAATCCTTGAATAAAATGGGTTCCGTGAACATTTGCAGAAACAACCGCCACTCCTTTTTCTGCATCAGGAATTTTTAATCTCATTTCATACTTTGGGACTTCAGGAAACTCAATATTTCTACTTTCTATTTTTCTCCCCTCAAGATAAAATGGATCATCACCAATTTCTGTGTACCATTCTAACTCTAAATCATTTGCTAACTTGTGAGAAAGCTCTAGAGTATCATCTCTTATTTTATTGGTTTGTTCAGGTGTTCCTAACCAAACTAATTCAATTCTTTGAAATTCATGGACACGATCCATACCTTTTGCACCACCAGATTCCCATCTGTAAGTCCATCCACTTTTATCATAAAATTTAATAGGCAAATCTTCTCTGTCTATTACCTCATGGGAGAGAAATTCGTAAAATGGCTCACATTGTGCTGCAGACATTACATAGCCTGGTTTTTTAAGACCTTGTTCAAGTATATCTATAGGGATTTCTCGATTAATAGCTATTTCATTTTTAAATCTATTAAATACTTCAGGATCTCTTTTTGGGGCACTACAATAATACATTCCTTCAGGTAATCCTTCTAAATACTTCATTTTATTCATAGTATCTAAAGGAATTAATTTGGGGAATAATGCTTCTTGAAAATCAAGTTTTTCAATAATTCTATCTATTAAAACCTTTTCAAATGCTCTTTGAAGTGCAGTCATTTCAGGTCCATAAAACCATTGTCCTCTTCCAGGAAATGGCTTAATCCATCCTTTTTTAACAGCTAACTCAGTAACATCTCCTTCATAATATGTTTTGAATTCATTACTTTGAGCAATTATTTCTCCAGGTATGTATTTTGTCACAACAGAGTATGTTAAGTCTTTATCATCATCTGCTTTTATTATATCATCATTAGATTCTTCTTTGATGACTACATGTTTAATAATTCTGTTTGCTACTTGTTTTCTTAAACTACTTTCGTCCATGTTTTTAATTTCAATTGTAATGGCATTATCTTTGATTTCCATATCATGAATGTTTGGAAGTGCTCTTGCAGCATCAAGATTAAATTTGTATTCACCATCACCTATTGGGATTGTAACTTTATAAGAGTTTACATGAAGTTTTCTAACACCTAAATGGTATTTTTTACCTAATAGTTCTCCTAATGGTTTTTTTAAACGGAGTATTCCATCATGGGATCTTACTTTATTTCCAGATTCTATAATGACTCCTAAAATATGTTTATCTAAATTCCAACTTGTAATTTTAGCTCCAAGTTCTTCTTGTCCTTCTGGAATGCCTTTGAGTAATATTGTCTTGTTTGCTTCATCAACAAATTTACCTATTTCATTTTCTGCTTCTGTAGCATCTTTATTAAAATGTATTTCCCCTTGTAATAAAAATTTCATATTATCACCTTAAATCAAGTTTTATTGTATTTTTAATAGTTAATAATTATTATAATATAATATTTAATAGTTTATAGTTTAGAATTAATATTTAATAGTTTAGAATTAATATAAACATATTTATAAAAAAAATTTGAAAAAAAATATGAATTTTAATGATTTATTTTTAAGCCATTTACTTTAAATTCATAAAGATTTTCTCGAACAGTATAATACTTTTTCAGCTGTGATTGCCGAGAAAATTAAGTCATCAGCTGTTGCTAAAAATGTATTTAAAGAAGAAGAATTAATGTTGTATTCAATTAAATTTTTATCTATAGAGGACTCTAAAAAACCTTCATTTTCAACACTAAGGGAATCATACAGAATTTTAGCATCTTTTTCATCATAAAATTCTATCAAAATATTAGATTTTATCTCCATTTTATCCTCTTTTAAAATAAAAATTTTTAAATTTATTAATAATAAAATATAAAAATTAATAATAACTGTTGAATAAACAAATAAGTAATATTATATTAAAATAAAATTATAAAATAAAATTATAAAAAATATTACTAAATTAATAATATTTATAAAATAATAATAAAAGAATATTAATAAAGGTATATTAAAATATAATATAAATATTATGTATTTAATAGTTTAAATTATTTTTGGTTTTCTTATAATTTTTTTAATTATTTTTATTATTTTTATTATTTTAATTTTTTATTTTAAATAGAATTTTTTTTAAAATTTTTAAAATTTTTTTTAATTTTTAGTTTCTAATTTTAGTTTTTATTATAATATTCATAATTGTTTTAAATAGATTATTTTAGTATATTATTATAATTATTC
>NZ_LWMV01000159.1 GCF_001639295.1 Methanobrevibacter curvatus
TAAAAAAATAAAAAAAAAAAAAAATAATAAAAAAAAAAAAAAAAAAAAAAAAAAAAATAGAAAAATTGTACTGGAAGTGATAGAATAGTAAAACTCCATAAAGTAGCAGGAAATATAATGAGAATATTAGATGCATTTAAAGGTTCTAGACCTGCTATAGAAACTCAATTCATTCTTATAGTTCGTTCTTTATCTGATAAAGATTTATCTATAAATGACTTTGGAAAAACATTAGATGATTTAATTGAAGAATTAAATGGAACAAAAATAGGAGATTTTTCAGATAAAGCATCTAAATTAATCAATAGAATGGATGAACAAATTCGTGCAAATGTCCATATAGGCGGAGATAGTGATTCAGCTGGGATAGAGAGAATGAAAAGATCCTTAGAAGAACTAAATGTTTTTTCTGAGTATAGGCTGTTTGAAATTCCTGAAATGCATGTTGGTGTCTTTTTAGTCATGTGGAAAGAAAAATCAGATAAAGGACCAATTTTTGTAGAAGTTGTTGTATCTGATGATGAAGAAGGATAACAGTCAAACAATAGAATTATCATTGGTTATTCTTAAATAAATATCTATTCGCTTAGTTATCTATTTAAAGTATCAATTAAAATTATCTATTTAAATTAGTATGCATTTTTATTCTGTTATTATTTGACAGCCATCTTTTTCAACTATTACTGTGTGTTCTTTTTGAGAAACCCAACTATTTGTTTTTTCTTTTAATGCTTGAAAAGGATAAATGGCTCCTGCATCAACTAATTGTTTTAAAGAGTTCTGTAGTCTATTTCCTTGATAAATTTCATTTAACCACCTAATTGAAAATGGTAAAGATGGATAATTTGTCTTAACAGTTTTCAAAACTCTTTTTGTGTATGTAAGTCTAAATGGTCTTTCTTTTAAAAATCTATAAATGTATGTTCCAGGAGCATCAGTTACAAAACCCATTCCATCAGTTGCAAAAGGCTCAATAGCTATTACATCTCCTTCTTTTAACTTTTTAGTTCCTTCTTCTTTTATACTTGGAACAGAAATACCAGAATGAAGTGAATATTGTTCTACACTGTGACCATTTAAATTAACAATTGGATTGAATCCATATGAATTGATTGTTTTTTGAACCTCTTCACCAATTTTACCTACTTCAATACCAGCTTTAACTGTAGCTATAGCAGATTCTAAACCTTCTGCAGATGCTTCAATTAATTTTTGATTTTTAGAAATGGTTTCCTCATCTAAGTTTTTTAATAAACTATCACCAGGAGCCATTATTGTAACAGCAGAATCAGCAATAAAACCATCTATATGGGCACCTAAATCAAGTTTAACTAAATCACCTGCTTTTATTAGGCTTGTATCATTTAAAGGAGATGTATAATGAGCAGCTATCTCATTTATTGAAACATTACAAGGAAAAGCGATTTCTGCACCAGATTTAAGAATTTCACTTTCAACAAATTCAACTAAATCCAAAACAAGTAATCCTTCTTTAATCATCGCTGATGCATCATTTCTAATTTTAGATACTAATTTTCCTGCTTTTACATATTTTTCTATCATTAATACACCAAAAATAGTTTTATAATAGTCAAAATATTTTATAAATTTTAAAAACAATTTTATACAGATATATACTATACAAATTTATATATAGATATATTATACAAATTTTATAGATATATTTACAAATAAATACTATTAATAAGTTTTATATATAATTAATTAACATAAGTATATTTAATATTGATTATTTTTAATATAGATATTGAGCATTTTTAATATAATCTATATTTTAATATATATAAATTAAACTAAAATATTTTATTTTATAAGTAATGCTTTTATTAATTTTAAAAAATAAATACTAAAAGTATTTAGGAGTGCATTAAATGGCTGGTGAGATTATACCAACTCAAATATTTTATTTAATAATTTTAGTTGTGGTTGTAGTAGGAATTATTCTGATAATTTATCAATTGAAAAATATGAGAGAATCATCTAACAGTATAAAAATAATTGAAAAAGAAATTGAGCTTAAAAAAATTAGTATGGTTGAAAAAGATGTTGAACAAAAACGATTAATAGAAAGCCAAATAAATATTCCTAAAGACCAACAAGAAAGTTTGGCAAAAATTCGTAATTCAACCTCAGGAGTTTTAAATGAAGTTAAATATCTTCACAACGAAATAAATGAAAGATTAACCCTCCTTGAAGCACAGACAGAACAAAAAAAATTAGAAAAAATGCTACAAGAGATTGAACTTAAAGAAAAAAAATTATTAAAAAAATGACTAATAGGATACAAATAGCTAAATAAAAATAATGAAAAATAAAAATAACAAAAAATTAATAAAATTATAAGAAATTAAAATTATAAAAATAAAGATCATAAAGAGGTGATATTATGGGTATTTTTGAAGCTATTGCTTTATTAGTACTTATTATTGCAATTTTAATCCTTGCATACTATTTCATTAAAAACAGTCCTGAAGCAAACAAATATTTCAATGAATACATTACAAGTCCTGTAAAAGAAAAAAATATCTACCAAAGTTTTGAAGGAATTAAAAGAAATAGTGAAAGTGGAACTGTAGGAGAAAAACTAAAAGTTAAAATAAAAGACATGGAAATGCCAAATATTAATACTGATGCTTTTTCAAAAAAATTAGAACATTTTTTAAATGAACGAAGTGAAGATTTAATTAATGAATGGAATTTAGCCACAAACAAAGACATCAAAACATTAGAAAACAGATTTGACAATGTTAAAATAAATATTAATGGCTTAGAAAAAAGATTTAATGAATACCGAGAATATACAAATGAAAAAATAGATTCATTAGATGAAAGACTTAAAAAGTTAGAAGAGGATAAATAATAAAAATAAATAAAAAAATTTACAAAATTAAAGCAAAGGTTTATATAAGATGTAAATTATAAATATTGATATCCTTATTTTAATAATATCTTTTTTAAATGAAATAATTATTTAAATTTGCATATTATTCATTCAAGCAGGGTGGGGTAGTCTGGTGATCCCGCGGGGCTCATAACCCCGAGAGCCCTAGTTCAAATCTAGGCCCTGCTATAAATACTCTTTTTTAATGCTATTTCTTTAGGTATAATTAATATATATACTTTTAATACTTCTTTTAATCTATTAAATGATTCTAGAATAAATAATAATTATTTGTTTCGAAATTATTTTAAATTTAAATTATTCTAATAAATTAATAATTTGTATTTGATTTTTTCAATCAAATTTCAATATTTTTAAAAGGCTGTGAAACAATTCAAAAATCTAAGTTCTAAATTTTGTTAATTAACTTAAAATTATATTTATAGGACCATAGTAAATAATATTATAAAAATAACTATAAATATTTAATAAAATTCTATTTTAATTAATATTAATAGCTATTTGCTAAAACTAGTTATTTTTAAACATTTAATTTTTATTATTCTTTAAACTATTCTTAATTCAATTTAACTAATTAATATGAGTTATTTATTAATTATACTTATTTTAAACATTTATTCTTTATAGAAAATATGTATTAATGCCTTAAAAATATTTTAATTTATTTTAATTAGATATCTATTTTACAAAAAATAATCGTTGCACAGCCTATTAAAAAAAACCCATTTGTTAGAAATATTTACCTGTTGATTCCTTGTAATATCATTAAAAATATCAAAATCATCATCAAAACTAATAATTTCTTTTATTCTCCAATTTTACATTAAGATATAATAAACATTACTAAAAAACCTATTTATTTGTTAAACACATGTTAAATGATTTTTCATAATACTTAATATCATCAATCATAGTACTAAATGAATTTTAATGAGAAAATATCAAAAATAGCATAAGATTTCTTTAAGAAAGAAATGTAAAGTCAATTTTGTTAGATATATAAAATGTTTTCAATTATTGAAAAAAAGAAAAAAACAAAAAGATTTATTTAATTCAAAATACAAAAATATAATTATAGTAAGCCGAAGACAGCTACTGGTTTTTTAAAACTAAGGAAACTCCGTCCACCATATAAAAAGCATAGTATCAAAGATACCTGCTGAGAAGTAGGACTCTGGAGCAGAAACGACATGTCTTTTAATGAATGACCATGATGCAATAGCTGAAGACATTAAAAGGAGCGGTGAAACGGCCATTCTATGTGGTGCAAGAAAAAGTTAACCTATTTTAGGTAAAAGTATTTCGCAAAGATGAATGCTGTAAAACAGAAGGCGGGTTACTCTCGGCATACTATATCTCTTTTTAAAACAAACCATAATAATCAATTAGCTATTTTCTTCTTAATTTAATGCTATTTTATAAAATTAAACAGCTTAAATAAATTAAAATAGAAAATTTAAGTAGAAATATGTGAAAAACAGAAAAAGAAAATTAGAAATAATGAAATTGTTTGTAAGAAATATTTATGACCATTGTTTGTTGAATTTTAAAAAAGCAATCATCATGTTGTAAGATTTTGAAACACTTCCTTTAGCTATTGTTCCATGAGGAGTTTTGACTTCACAAGTAACTGCAGGAATCATGTTAAGATTTAAATTATCTTCTAAAGCTCCAGGATAAGATACAGCAGCATATTTTTCATTTATATATGATAAACGAGTCATTTTTGAAATAGCTATTGCCATTTCTCCACTTTTCTTGCAAGGTGAGTATGTTCCAAGTGCAACATCTTTTCCTGGAACACCTCCAGGTCGAGAACAATGAAAATCGCCTACAGCATCTATTTTATATTTTTTAATCTTTTTAATTAATTCATAGGTCACAGAACCCTTTTTGTTTGCAACTTTATTTAAATTATATCCCTTAAAGAACCTTTGTGAATTTTGAGTAGATTTAGGAACCAAAACAGGAATGACATAGACTATTCCTTTAAGCTTTTTTTCATTTGTTTTTAATTTGTTGACAAGTTTAAAAGCCGCAACTTGTGATGAAAGTTCATTACCATGGACGCCTGCAACAATTAAAGTTTTTTTACCCTTTTTATTACCAAATTTTAAAATTACTGTTCCTTTTTTTGATTCTTTAATTATTTTTGTTGTAAGTGTTGACTTAGGAATATTTTTGTAAAGAATCTTATTTTTAGAAATATCTCCGTGTGTATTCCATTTAATAGTATGAATTTCATAAGCATCAGCAGAATTTACAATCATAAACAGAGCTATTAAGAGAATAACAAATATTCCTAATTTTTTCACAATCTTAATCTTGGCACAACCCCAATAGTTTAATTAAAAAATCTAAATTCTAAGTCAAAAATAAGTTAAAATTAATATTTTCAAACTAATAAAAGTATTACTTATAATAAAATGCTTTATTTTCTAAGTTTTTGATCAAACTTTTTCTAAAAGTTTGTTTTAAAGAATTAAAATAAAAAAAGTGTTTTAGGAAGTATAAAAAACATAATAAAATATAAAAAGGCAAAATGTAAATAAAATATTAAAAAAAATAAAAAAAATAAAGCTAAAAAAAATCAATCTTTTTTGGATTGATTAATTATAACTTCATCAGGAATTGAGAGGGGTTTATTTCTAATTCTACTAATTAAATCTCTACCTTGATAAGCAACTATAACCATGGATAATTTCTTATTTTCCTCCTGTAAAGCTTCCATTTTCTTAATAGAAGTAATAACTTCATTTTTAGCATCAGTTATCTTATCTGTTGCCAGGGATAAATCTTTATTAGTAACAAACAGTGCTTTTTGTTGTTGTGAGATTTGTTCTTCAAGATCATGAATATTGGCTTTTAACTCATTGATTTCCTCATCTTTAAGATGAATTTGATTAACTTCTTTTTCTTTAGAATCTAAGAACTTACCTTTTGAATCTAAAATAGTTTCTTTATCACTGACTTGTTTTAATAGCTTATTATAATACTCTTCTTTGCTACCCAACATTTTATCTTTAGATTCAAGTAAGAAATCCTTATCTTTAATCTGCTTTTGAATTTTTTGATAATCTTGATCCTTACTTTCTAAAATTTTATCTTTAAGTTCAATTAAACTGTTGTTATGATCTATTTGATTTTTAAGTTTAGTAATCTCTTCATCTCTTTCAAGAATTGTTCTATTTGCTTTTTCGAGATTATCTTCAAGTACGTTAACTATCTCTTCAAACTCTTTAATTATATTATCTTTAGATAAAATAATGTTTTCTTTTTCAGCTATTTGAGATTTTAATTTGAGTTCATCCTCATTTTTAAGTTCTAATAGATTATTTTTTGAGTAAATTTCCTCATTTAAATCATTAATATTAGATTGCAAATCAATGTTTTCCTGGGTTTTATCAGAAATAGTTTTTTCTTTTTCTTGAATTTCTTCTAAAAGATTATTTTTATCCTGAACATGTTGTTCAAGTTCTTTGTAAAACTCTTCTTTCTTATCTAAAATTTCGTCTTTAGATTTAATTACCTCTTCTAGCTCTAAAATTTTATTTTGAATGATTTTATAATCTTCTTCATTGGCTAAAATTGATTTATCTTTATTTTTAAGAGATTTTTCCAAATCAGCATATTTACTAGAGAGAACTTTATAATCTTCATCTTTAGATTGAATGATTCTATTTTTTTTATCTAAAATAGATTGAGTATTTGATAATTTAGATTTTAAATCTATGTACTCACTAGATTTTATTTTCAATTCAGTATTTTTATTTTCAATTATTTCTTCCATTTCATTTAATCTAATTGAAATTTGATTGAAGTTTTCATCTATATCTTCAAGTAAAGAGTCCTTGGAAGCTAGTAATTTTTCAGTTTTGCGAAGTTGTTGATTTAAAGACTCATAGTCCTCATATCTTTTATTTAATATCTTGTCTTTAGAGTCTAATAAAAGTTCCAAATCATTAAGCTGTTTTTGAAGCTTTTCAATCTCTGCATTTTTATTTTTTAATTCTGTAGCCTGTGAAAATGAATCAAGAGTATAATTTCCAGATGTTTGATTTGCTTTTAAGGCTTTTAGTTCTGTTTTAAGTGAAGTTATTTCATTGTCTTTAATTGGAACATCTGATGTTTTTATGGATTTATTTGCTACAATTTCTACTTTAGAATCAAGAGAAGATTTTAAATCATCAATTTGGGAACTTAAATTAGATATTTTATCTTCTTCCACCTTAATATCTCCAGGATATGAAGGAGTTCCATCAGGTAAAACTTTAGATTTTAAAATATTTTTATCATTATCAAGTTCTTTTTGAAGTTCATTGATTTGATTCTCATTATCTGAGACAATATCATAAAAATTACCTTTATCAATACCTTCTTTACTCTTTTTTTCATCTTTTTCAATGTAATGTCTTAAATTACGAACATTATCTTCTTCACTCATAAGAAACACTTTAATAAATTTTATATAGCTTAAATCAAAAATAAACCAATTCCAAAAAAAATAATAGTTAAAACCAAAAAAATAATATCTTATAAAAATATTTAAATTAATATTTAAGATTAATAATAAAATTAATATTTAAGATTATAATTAAGTTAATATTTAAAGGTTATAATTAATTTAATATTTAAAATTAATATATTAATATTTAAAATTTGTTATTTTAAAAAAGTAATATATTACTCATTACTAACAATATGCTTATTAAGATATATAAAATTATTTAAAATAATTTATAGTGATAAAAAAATATTTTATACAGTACTTTATATTTCTGTTTAAAATAGATTATATTCCCATATAATCACTTTCACAATTACAAGGATGTGAAGGGGTTATTTTTCCATTTTCAAATATAAATGATTCTTCTACATTAAATTTTTTAATAGCTATTTCTAAAATTACATATCCAAGAAAGCTAGTATCGACTATGATATTTACAAAACTTTTTTTCAAAAAAGCTTCTTCTAAAATAGATTCAATACTTTTATATAAATCTTCAACATGATTTTCATTGTTAATTTCAAAAATATTTTCTTTAATATTGTCAATATTCCAATTGTGACTTTTGAAATCATCATTGATAAAAAAAATTTCATCTATTTCATTATTTAAATTAAAACTTAATTTTTTTATACTTAAATCAATTAATTTTTTATTTAATCCTTTATCTTTAACATTAGTAAGTAAAATAGAAATAATTACACTTCCTTTAATATAATTACATTCTTTAAATATAAATTTTAGAAAAATTCAAGTGAAAATATTAAAAATCTGAATTATTTTGATTTATTATCAACTATTGATTATATTATTATTACTATTGATTTATTGATATTACTATGATTTATTACTATATTATTATTAATTATTATGGTGTGTTTAAGTTATATTTGAAAATTAATTTAAAAATATTTAAAAATATTTAAAAAAAAAGTTCATTTAAAAAAAAAAAACTATTTTTTAATTATGATTTTTTTAATTTTAATAAAATAATCTCACTACGAGTCCCTAGTCTTATTGGGGGTTGAATTGTTCCAACACCATCAGTTACAGAAAGATATGATCCATTAAATTCATATAAACCCGTAATATACCGAAATTGAGTTTTTACAAGGAAATTAAATGGTATAAATTGACCTCCATGAGTATGACCAGAAAGTTGCAGATTTATTCCATTATTTCTAAAATATTCCCAATTTAAAGGGAAATGATTTATTAAAATATTTACTTCATTTATATTAATATCCTGAAGGTTCAATAAAGACAAATCATTTGTAAAAGATCTAAAGTTTGGAAGAACAGGAAGAGGATAAATATTTAAACCTTTAAAAACAAATTTTCCTTTAATTAAAACATGGATATTTGCATTTTTACATCCAGAAATAACATTTTCAAGTCCAGGATAAATGTCATGGTTCCCTGGGGTAAAAATTATAGGGACTTTAGACTCTTTAAGAGGTAAAAAAGAACTATCATCAATTTGACAAGATCCATCTGCCAAATCTCCAGAAATAATTACTAAATCTCCACCAATTAGATTAATTTTTTTAGTTAATTGTTTTAACATTCTACTATTTCTAATAGAACCAACATGAAGATCTGAAATATGTAATATATTAATTTCTTCCCTTAAATTTTTTATAGAAACCTCTCTTTCTGTAATTTGTATTCTATGAGCATTAATATATCCATAAATTGTAAGTAAAGGAACAATGGTAAGATAAATAATAAATAATAGCTCCTTGTTAATTTGGATAAAAATCCCAATAATAAAAATAAATAATGTTAAAAATCCATACATTAAAGAAATCCATACAAATATTTCACAGAAAGATAAAATAGTTCTTGTAAAAATATTAGATTTATAGACTTCTAAACCTGAAGAAAATAGATTAAGAAAGATAATAGCTATTACAAAAAGAATAATAATTCCATTGTCATGAAAATCAAATAAATTAGCTATTGCAGATAAACAAAGAAAAAGAAAAGCTGAATAAAGCAAGGTTTTAAAAATTCCAAATGTAAAAAATCTTCTTTGAATAAATTCCATGTAACCACGCACAAAATAATAACTTTAAAAAAGATTAATGAAAAAATTAATTGATAAAAATAAAAATAGAGGAAAAAAAATAAAAAAAAATAAATAAATAAATAAATAAAAGTAAAAAAATAAGAGCAAATAAATAAAGAGCCAATAGATATTAAATAATAGAGCTTTCATTTAAAAGATTTATCCAAATATAATCATAAATATGGGATTTCTTAATATCAGCTATTTGAGATAGTTTTTTATCTTCAATATCCACATTTTCAATGACTTCATGATATTTATCATAATCTAATTTAACTCTTAATCCATCAATTTGACTTGTAACTGGTACTGGAGAAGTGATTTTTTTAATATCTGGAACTTGTCGTTCAATTTCATTTTTAACTAAAATTGAAGGAACAATAGGTGGATCATTAGAAAGTTCTCTTCGTTTTTTATCTAATGCATCTTCAACAACTTCAACTAGCTTCCTTAAAGCCCTAATATTTTCACCACGTTTTAATCTACGAGGAATTCTTCCTAAACCAGAAACATAATAATCTGCACCAGGTAATTCATCTAAATCAATTTCAGGAGCTCCAGTAACGATTACTGGAATGTCTATATCATCAAACAAAAATGATTTGTCAATAATACATTGTTTAAAGCTCCCTAAAGCAAAAATAGCTAAATCATGTTCTTCTATAAGAGTTTTTTCTTCTTGAGTTATTCCTGCAGTTCCTTTACCATGGCCACGAGCCAGTCCAATCATGTTATCTTTAGCACCAAAACGACGAAGATATTCAGAGATATCACAGGCAGAATGAGGAAGGTGGTGCCTTGCAAGTGTAGGAGAAACAATGGCAATTTCAGTCCCCGCCATTGGAGCTATTGATATTTTACCTAAAAGTTCTTTAGCCTTTTCTTCGACTTTATCTATGTCATCAATAGGTACAGCCATGTTGATGACTAAATCCATCTGAATAGTGTTTTCTTGAAGAATAAATCCTCCAAGATCTTCAATCAACTCTTTAATTTCCTCACTTTTGTAAATTCCACCTGAGTAAGTTAAAGTTTCATACATAAAATTTCTCCAAAATATATTTCATGATTTTTACCATAAAATTATAATTAAAAAATAATAAAAAAATAAAATTTATAAAATAATTAAAAAGTAATAAAAAAAAAATTATATAAAATATTATAAAAAAATAAAATTTATAAAATAATTATAAAATAATAAAAAAATTTATAATAAAATATGTTTTTTACATATAATAAATTTAACCATTTAATTATCGATTTTAGAAAAATTTTTTAATATATTATTCATTATCAAATAACTATAATATAATTTTTATTTAATATATAAAATAACTTTTATAAAAATTTAAAAAACAAAAAAACATATAATTAAAAATAAAATTAAAAATAAAATTAAATCTGTAATCAAAATAATAAATTAAAACATAAACTAAATAATAAATTAAAAAAATGAATAAAAAAATATGATATTGAAAATGAAAATAAGAGATAAAATATGGAAGTAGGAGAAATAATAAAAAAAGTTGAATATTTAGCAGATTCAGATCATATTGAAACAATGAAAAGATTAGGTATTAATTGTAAAAATACTTATGGACTTAGAGTGCCAGTTATAAAAGAAATAGCTAAAGAATGTGGAAAAGATCATGAATTAGCATTAAACTTATGGAAAATAAACACTAGAGAAACTAAAATTCTTGCATCCCTTGTAGATAATTCTAAAGAAGTCAGTTCAAAACAAATGGATGAATGGACAGATGAATTTGATGACTGAAAACTTTGTGACCAGTGCTGTATAAATCTTTTTAGAAAAATCAAGTTTGCATGGGAAAAAATCAATGAATGGAGTATGTCAGAGAAAGAATTTGTAAAAAGAGCAGGATTTGCATTAATGGCTACCCTTGCGGTCCACCACAAAGAAGATGATGAAAAATTCATAAAATTATTAGATACTATAGAAAGAGAATCTTGTGACAATCGAAAAATGGTTAAAAAAGCTGTTAACTGGGCATTAAGACAAATAGGAAAAAGAAATTTGAAATTAAATCGAATAGTAGTTAAAAAAATTGAAAAAATAGATAATTTAAACTGTAAATCAAGCAATTGGATAGCAAAAGATGGTTTAAGAGAATTAAATAATGAAAAACTCCTTAAAAAATTAAAAGAAAAAGAAAAAAATTAAAAAAGAAAATTTAAAATAAAAAATAAAAAATGTTTTGATCAAACTTTTTTAAAAGTTTGTTTTAAAGTTTCCTCTAATAAAGAATATCTAAAATCTGCTCTTTTAAGAGGGTCTTTAGAAATATTTCCATGAGAAGGAATATTAATAAATTTATTCAAAATATTAGAGTCCACATCAGATATATTAAAATTAAAATAATCAGGGTAAATAATATAATCAAAGTCAGCTATTTCATTATTATTTATTTTTTTAATATCCTCCAAAAAATAATTAAAATGCTTATATTTTACATCATTGTTAAAAATCTGATGGTTTAGAATATTAAACCCCATATCTTCCACAATATCTTTTAAAAAATAAGAATAAATATAAACATTGATATTAGAACTTTTTAAGCTTATTTCTCTTTTTTCTTTTGGATTTAAATACCTACTTGCAATATCTGATTCTTTTAAATATTTATCTATCCTATCATTAATATTTTCACTTTGAAGATATTCTAATTTGTCAAAAAGAAAATAATAAAGTTCTAATAAACTTCTTCTTATTTGACAGTAGCTATTTAGTTTAAGAATATAAGAATCCATTTTGGTTTTGCTTTCACTCATTAAAATAGCTAAATCTCCTTCTTCTTCATCAGGATTTTTATTTACAGTAAAATCTTTAATTCCTAAAACTTCAACTATTTTTTTACACCTTGGTGTAGCAACAATTTTCAAAACATCCTCTCCTAATTTTAAATAGTGTATCAAAAATTTTGTGTTTTCATTCTTAATCTATCTTTTTATTTCATTACTATTTTGTTTCATATTTTTATCTTTCTTATTGTTTGTTCTTAAAAAGATCATTTTTTAAATTATTAATGTTTTAAAATTTTAAATAATAATTGACAAATAGTTAACTTATTTATGTATGAACTAAATATAAGATGGTTTTTAAATTTAATCTAATTTTATAATCATAATATAATTTCCATATTTATAATCTTTTCGTTTTAAAAATAGAAAAAGTAAATTGTAATATTCTAAAATACTCAATATAATAAAGGTGGAACAAGAAAAAGTCTTAACTAATAACCCATTTGAGATTATTTTAATTGGAATATATTTTTTCTAAAAAACATGACATTTTTCACACCTAAATACAGAAATTTAATATGTATTAAATAAATATAATAAATCATTGTCTGTTATGTATTATGATTTTAGTTGTTTAAATGTGGAGAAGTTGTTAAATTGATAATGTGGTTATAATACATTAATTCGATTTTTATTAGTAAAATTGTTTTTTATTTTTAAATTACTTGTTTTTTGAGTTATTAAATAAATAGCTAAATCTAAATTAAAAAAAATATTAACACATTTATATTTTTATCATTTAAATTAATATTAAAAATACTATCAACTTAAATAAAAAAATCAAGGAGTAACGGAAAATGAAACTAGGATTTTCAACATTATCTCTTTTTATGAATAAAATACAAGATATTCTTGAAATAGCATATAGAGACAACTTCAACATCATAGAAATTCTGTGTGAAGGACCTTACATGCCAAGATTAATGTTAAAAAATAAAGAAGAAATAAACTTCCCTAAAATTCGCCAAATTGCCTCTGACTATGACATCGAAATCTTTCTTCATGGTCCAACAGTAGATATTAATCCAGCAAGTATGAATCAAGGGATTAGAGAAGAAAGTAGAAAACAAATAATGGAAGCATTAGAAATAGCTGATTTATTAAATGGAAAAGCAGTCACCACACATCCTGGAGTTGTTCACAGAAGAGAAAAGCGAATCCGTGATTTAGCAACTAACTTCTGTATTGAAACATTTATACCTTGTCAAGAATTTGCAGAAGATTTAGGAATAGCTCTTTCAATTGAAAATATGCCAAAACGTTTTTCTTATCTTGGAAATTGCCCTAGTGAGTTAAATAAAATAGCTAATGCTGTTGGTTGTGGAATTACAATAGATTGGGGTCATGCCAACACTTATGAAAATCCAGAAGAATATCTAAAACTTCCAAATATCAACTATTTCCATTTAAACGACAACAATGGAATAAAAGACCAACATTTAAATGTTGGTGATGGAACAGCTGATTTTTCTAAAGATTTTTTAAAAAAAGTAGACTATGGAATTATTGAGTTAAATAATTATGAAAATGTCTTACTGTCTCGTGATTTTATTAATAAGAAGTTAATAGATGGTTATTAGATGATTTTAACATAACAAACAAAATAAATAGAACATTTAAATCTAATTGATATTTTAAAATCATATACAATATTAATATTTCTAAATTTAAAATTTTTGGAATTAATATTTTTCCTAAATCTAAATATAGTTTATATTGGAAAGTTTAAAAACAAATTATAAATACAAATTTTCAAATTTTTTGAAGATCTTTCTCAAAAAATGTAATATGGAGTTAGCTTGTATTTAAAAGATAAAAAATTGCTTAAAAATGATTTTTTCATATTTGCCACTACACCCATGATTAGGTAAAAATGACTGAATAAACTTTTTGTGTCAAAGCTTTTGGCAGCAACAAAATTATATAGGAATATATTTATATATAAAAAAAGTGAATAATAGTATATTAATTGTAGGTGAATTAATTTGAAAAAAGATACCATTAAAGTTTCTTATGATTTAAATAAGAAAATTAAGACTAAATTAGTTATAATAGCTGAAAATAAAGGTATATCTCAGACAAAATTGTTAGAGAATTATATTAAAGATGGGATTAAGAAAGATAAAGAGTTTTTAACTTCTCATTTAGATTAAAAAATTGAAGATATTATATTTATAATATAGGAATATAGGAATATTTATATAGGATTAAGGATAAATTAGTATTAAGGAATTATTAATAATATATGTATTAAATTACGAAGAAGATGGATTTATGAATAGAAAACCTAAAGTTATCGATTTATTTTGTGGAATTGGAGGATTTAGTAAAGGATTTGAAATGGCTGGTTTTGAAGTAGTCTTAGGAATAGATAACTGGAATCCAGCTTTAGATACTTTTAAAAAAAATCATAATAACACAGAAATTTTAAATCAAGACATTTGTGAAATTGATGACAAATTTTATAAAAAATTCTCTTCAAAAATTGATGTTATCATTGCTGGTCCACCTTGCCAAGGATTTTCCATGTGTGGAACAAGGGATGTGAATGATAACAGAAATAGGTTATTTAAAGAAGTTATTCGCGCAGTCAATATAATTAATCCAAAAATTGTCGTTATTGAAAATGTTGTAGGGTTAATGTCTATGAAAACCCCTGATGGATATTTTGTGAAAGATATAATTGCAAATGAATTTGAAAAATTAGGATATGTTGTAAATAATAAAATTTTAGATGCATCTGATTATAATGTCCCTCAATCTAGAAAAAGAGTGTTTTTTATAGCATCAAAAATAGGTACTGTAAGGTTCCCTAAAAAATCAAGTAATACAATAAATGTCTTTGATGCTCTAAGTAATGTTCCTGATACTAACAATAAACACTATTTGCCTCCAAAAAATAAATTTCAACAGTTAATGAAATCTAGCGAAAACATAATATACAATCATGATGCTATGAAGCACAATAAAGAAGTGCTAAGAAGAATTTTAAATGTGCCCCAAGGAGGTAATTGGAAAGATATACCTCCAGAAATATATAATGTTGGTGGAAACCACAGTAATAATTATAGGAGATTAAATCCAAATAAACCCTCAATCACCATTAAACATGCTACCAAATCTATGATTATACATTACGAATACAATAGGGTTATTACTGCTAGAGAAGCAGCGCGATTACAATCTTTTTCTGATTCGTTTATTATTCTGGGCAATAGAACTGACCAGCAACAACAATTGGCAAATGCTGTTCCTCCATTTTTAGGCTTTGTTATAGGAAAACAGATTTTAAATAAACTTAAAGGTAAAAAAGAAAAAATTCAAATCCAATCAACACTTTCTAATTTTAACTAATAGGAGAAATCATGAAAACCACTCAAGAAAAAAATCAAACTCAGACAAAATTGTCGTTTTTTGCCTATAATCTATCAAAATCTTATCCTAAATTAAATGAAAGTTTTACATTTATAGATTTATTTTCTGGAATTGGTGGATTTAGGTTAGCTTTTGAATCTATTGGTGGAAAATGTGTGTTTAGTTCTGATATTGATAAATGGGCTAATGAAACATATTATCTAAATTTTGGAGAGTATCCTGAAGGGAATATTGAAAAAATTTCTGCAAATTCAATTCCCGACCATGATATTTTATGTGCTGGTTTTCCATGTCAACCATTTAGTATAGGAGGTTATAGAAAAGGATTTTGTGATACCCGAGGAACTTTATTTTTTCAAATTGAAAGAATATTAAAAGATAAGTCCCCAAAAGCATTTATTTTAGAAAATGTTAAAGGATTAGTTAATCATGATAAAGGAAAAACAATTAAAATAATCAAACGAAGACTAAGAGAATTGGGATATAGTATTTTTTATGATGTTCTTAATTCAAAAGACTATGGCATTCCACAGAATAGAGAAAGAATATACATTGTTGGATTCAGAGATAAAATAACTAGTTTTAGGTTTCCGAATAAACTGAATGTAAAAATAAATGCATTTAATTTTTTAGAAAATGGCTTAGTGGGGTTTTCAATCACAGAAATCGCAAAAAAACACTTAGAAGTACATTATGAAAGATATAAATCAAAAAAAAAAATCAAAAAAGATTTTCCGTTATTTGCAACAGAAATAAGACCCTCCAGATGTTCTTTCAGAAACGATGGAATAAGTCCATGTTTAACCGCAAAAATGGGTACTGGAGGTAATAATGTGCCCGTATTAGTTAATGAACAAAGAAAATTATCTGTGAGAGAATGTTTAAGGCTTCAAGGGTTTCCTGAAAATTATAAAATTAAAGAAAATTACTCTCAAAGTTACAAACAAATAGGAAATAGTGTTACTGTACCCGTGGTGAGATTGATAGGTGAAGAAATAATTAAAAAATTATTTAATGACTTTTAGGCTTCAAAACTACTGTAAAATCGCCTTTACTACGTCCAGAGCCTGTTGTAACATTAAAATGGATCTGGCAAGACGTTTTGAGCTCTCCTTTTTCATACAAAAAATACGCATTATAAGGTTCTTCAAAATTTCCTATGCCTTGAAAAACAAAATTTGAAATTTTAATGTTATTTTCGATCAATTCTTTTATTTTTTTGGTAGAGAAATTTTTTATGGTTTTTGCATCATTTAAACAAAAATCGCTATTATCTTTTGAAATATCTAAGTTATACTTTTCCCAAAAAAAATTTAATAAATTATTTAAATTAGTTTTCCAACCTTCAATAACAACAATATTCTTTTTAAAATCAGCCTCTTTTTTTGAGTACAATGAGGCACCAGCTCCTAATTCATAACTTCCAAAAATTTTTCTAAATGTAGAAGGAGTGAATTTTTGTATTTGATAGTTTCTCGAATCTGGTCTTTTTATTGAAATGCCAGAATATTTAACAGGTACTAAATTTAAATCATTAATTTGTTTATCATTAACATAAAAGTCATTTTCTCTTAAAAACTTAGGACTTAACTCTCCTTTTGCTATAAATGCATCTGCTTTGGGTAAAACTTTTTGTTCACTAATTTTCCCATATTGCTTTGTTTTTACATGAACCCCATAGTGATTATTTGAGTCCAACTTAAGGATATCCCAAAATTTTTGATTTTTTTTATTTAATTCTTTTACAAAAATTATTTCTTCTTTTTCCCCCTCAAGAGTGCCTTTATTCACCATACTTCCCCTCTGCTATTTCCTTAATATTTTGTCCAATTTTTCCCCATTTTACTTGGATTTCTCCTCGTTTGTGTTCTGATTTAGAGCCTCCATTAATATTTCTATTCCATGCTTGAAATGTTGTTTTCCCAATAGGAATATTGGATATGTTAGTTTCATGTTTATCTGCTAACCAATTTAATGCATCCAAGGCAGAAATATATGTTCCTTCTATATCATTCCCATAATATATATACTCGGGTTTATTATTTTGGTTTGTTGATCCATCAATTAAAAAACGTTGTATTAATTCTTTTTTATGGAAATTAAAAAAAGTTTGAATATTTTTTACTTTATCAGGATATTTTTTATTAATTTCTCTTGCATTAAGTCTTTCTTCAATTTTTCCAGATCCATCTAAGGTTCCATCACCCCATATAAAAAATTTAATGTCGTTCAGAACTGAAGTTTCAACCTCAAAATTTTTACTTAAAAATGATATGAATTCTTCCAATTTTTCTTGGTGAATACTATTCCCACTCCCTATTTTTACACTTATAAAATGTTTTTCATTATTAATTTGAATACAAATGTCTGATTTATCAGCTCCTGGAAGTTTTTTTGAAAAAATTCTTTCTTTTGGGGATATTTTAAATGAAAAGATAAATTGTAAAAATTTCTGTAAATTATTATTAATATGTTCATACTTATGATTGTGCAATTGAGATATAATCTTATGTTCATTTTTGATTCCATCATTAGCCATTTAATCACCTAAATATTTAAAAAAAATATTGTTTTTTTATTTGTATATAAATTAATCATAAATACAGTAAAAATAATTATATTATTGTTAATACTTAAATTTGTTCATACAAATCTTAATCTCTTGAAAAAAATTGCAACAAAAAAAATCTGATAATATAAAAAATATTTGATACTTTAGGTTTTATTTGGGTAGTTGAGTTTATAATATTTTTCCTATAAGAAAAAATTTTTTAAAAAAATTAATAGTTTCATTTATACAATAAACTTTCTCAAAAATATATAAATCTTTATTATATACAATAAACTTTTTCAAATAAACTCCTTGATGAAAATTTTTTTAAAAATTTCATGATAACAATTAAATATTATAAAATACATAATATAAATAAAATTTATAATTAAAAATACTTTTTTTGATTTCTTAAATTAATTATATTAAAAATAATTTACAATTATAATCTATTTTTATTAAAAAACTTTAATAATGATTAGAATAATAATAATTTAGAACAATAATGATTTATAATCATTAAGGATAGTAAGTTATGAAATAGCTAAAATAAACTTATTATTCAAATAATTATTATTTTTACAATCATTGTTCAGATAATTATTACAAACTAAGGATAAAATGAAAGACATAAACTTTAAACCAATAACCTTATCTGATAAAGCTATCCTTGAGGATTACTTTAATAAAACTGAATTTAACAATGCTGAGAAGAACTTCTCTAATATTTTTATGTGGAGAAAGACTTATGAATATGAGTATACAATAATCAATGATTGTCTATGTATTAAAGGAAAATTAAGAGACAGTAAATTACCATTTTGCCATTTCCCTTATGGAAAATGTGATACTAAAGATTCATTAGATTTAATTAAGGAAGCTATTAAAAAAGAAACTAAGACACTAATTATTAAACCTTTACTTCCAGAAATGAAGAAATGTTTGGAAAAATCTTTAGAAAAGTCTTTAGGAAAATCTTTAAATAAATTTAGCTTAATAGAAGATAGAGATTCATTTGACTACATATACAGTTCTGATAAGCTAATCAATTTAACAGGCCATAAATTACGTAGTAAACGTAAAGGATTAAAGAAATTTAGAGAAAAATATAATTACAACTATGAAAAGATTGATTCAAAAAATATAAAAGAAGCAAAAGATTTTACTGTAAACATTATTAAAAATACAAACAATGATCAAGAGGAGATAATGGCTATGGAGGAGATGTTTGACAATTTCTTTGAATTAGAAATTAAGGGATGTATTATTAGAATTGACGGAGAAATAGCTGGAGTTTCTACAGGAGAAAAATTAACTAAAGACACAGTCATTATTCATTGTGAAAGAGCAAATACAGATTTTGAAGGAATCTACAACTGTATCAATCAAGAATTCTGCCAAAATGAGTGGTCAGATTATAAATTTATCAACCGAGAAGAAGATTTAGGTATTGCTGGTTTAAGACAAGCAAAGTTAACCTATCGTCCTGATTTACTCTTGGCTAAATATATTGCTAAAATCAACATTAACTAAATTATGAGGAGTTTCATGAGCTATGTTAATAAATTAAATGGAAATAGAATATTTTTAAGTCTACCACAAGAAAAGGATTTAAATTTATATAATGAATGGCTAAATGATTTTGAAATTAATTTAACCTTTGGTAGAAGCCATATTACATTTAATAAAGACCAACAAGCTAAATACATTGAAGATTACAACCTCTCTCTAGATAAGCTATTTTTTGTTATTGTAAAGAAATTAAACCAAACAGAAGAAGAAAAAGCCATTGGAATTGGGCTTATGTATGATATTGATTTTATTCACGGTAAAACTACTTTTGGTCTTTTATTGGATAAATCTTACCAAGATCAAGGTTATGGTAAGGAATCTAGTAATTTACTTCTTGAATATGCGTTTAATATTTTAAATTTAAATAATGTAATGCTCTATGCCATTGATTTTAATCAAAAAGCTATTGAAATGTATAAAAATATTGGATTTAAGATTATTGGCAAAAGAAGGGAAGCTTATCCTATAAACAATGAAGTATATGATGAAGTTTATATGGATATCTTAAAAACTGAGTTTAATGATAGAAAAATCAAATCAATTTAAAGCTATAAATTTGTAAATAAAGATATTAAATTTATCTTATTTTATTTTTCAACATTTTTTATTTTTTAACAATTATTTCAGCTATTCATCTCTATTTCTTTCTATTTTAGTTAAACTTTATATATTTAAAAAAAAACATGTATTTAATAAAATTTAAATAAATTAAATAATTTAAATAATTTAAATAATTTAAATAAATTTTTAAGGTAAAAACATGTTTGAACCTAATTTTAATTAGATTCCTGAAATTGTAAAAAATATTCGGAAATCATAAAATTATTTTAATAGAAGTTCTCCTATAATGTCTGGGAGATTATTTTGAGAAGAAAACACTTTTAAACAGTGCACATTCTTTAACAGCTATTGAATTCAGTGGTTATACTGTTATTTAAAGTTTTTTTTAAAAATTTAAAAAAAGAAAATTATTTAAGTTTTAAAATATTAAAATAAAAAAAGATAAAATGATGTCTGTAGCTGTTAAAAATATAAATTTAGATTATCTTGCTAAGTATGGAGAGGAAATCCTAGAAATATCAGATATTCCTGTAGGAGAAGACATTCTTCTTCACATTGCAGATTATGAAGAAAAAAGTATCCCAATATTAATTGAAAAATATGGTAAAAAAGAAATTTATCAAGAGTTTAAAGATGGAAAATGGAATTTAGAAGACGAAAATAATGCAGTTAAAGAAATACGTCTACTTTTAATGATATTTAAAAAATATGAAGAATTTGATGGAATTTTTAATATTGAAATACCAAAAAATGAAAAAAAATTCCTAATTCCAAGTTGTACAGGTAACATTTTAGGAACTGTTAATCTAAAATAAAGTGATAACATGATATAATATACATAAAAATAACATTAATTAAAAATAATATTAATTAAAAAGTTAAAAAGAAGTTCTAATTTACTCTATTTTTTAAAAATCAATGTTTAAAATATCCTCAATTTTATCAACAACAATATCTGCTGTTTTTAATAAATCTTTATTGGGAAAATTACCTTGTTCTAAAGTAAGAACTCCAACATCTGCAGATTTAAAAGCTAAAACATCGTTGTAATCATTTCCAACCATCATAACCTTGTAACCTCTTGTTTTTAATCCATTTACTATTTTTTCCTTACCTTTAGTATCTACAGTATCGAAAATATTCTTTTTAGGAATATTAACAATTGATCCTATTTCACTTACAGATTCACTACTGTCACCAGATGCAATAAATGTTTTAATCCCATTATCATTTAAAGTTTGGATAACATAGCTTACTTTAGGAAATATTTTCCCACCAGCAGCTATTGTGTATTCAATCTCTTCTGTTTCATAGTTGTAGATAAAAGCTGAGCCACTACAAATCTCTAAATCTCCAAATTTTCTTTTTAAAGAAATAGCTACATCTTGAAACTCTTTCATAGTAATTTGATTTTTCTCAAGACTTTTAAGATAATCACATGGCTTAAAATCACTAGATGAATAGCTAATGTACAATGGAACTTGATACTCTTTAATAAAATCTATGAATTTAAGAGCTTTATTTGCCCTCATTACACAATTTTCTGTGTTAGTTTGAAGAACAAACAAGGCACTATTTCCTATTTCATGAATTAAACCAAGAGACGAAGTATTAGTTATCTCACCTGTTTTTAAATTCTTTTGAGCTCCTGCTCTATTGAGTAAGGTTCCTGCAACATCAAAAATAACGGCTTTCTTTTCCATTTTTATCCTTTTAAATATTTTTGAACTTAATGTAGCTATTATTTTTTTTAGTTTTTAAAAATAAAACACTTTTATAGTATTTTTATATATAAAATATTTCTAATTCATTTATATATAATATGTAATTTAATGCATATATATTTTGAAAAATTTTATTCAAATTAAATAATCATTAACAAAATAAAGCTTTTAAAAATTCCAAACTTTAAAAAATATTTTTCTTATTTTTATCTAATTTTTATAATTACTCTATGTTATTGTTGTTGTTTTTTTAAATTAATAGAAATATTTATAAATTATTGTAATGAATATATATTTATATCAATTTTTAATAGACTAAAATAAAATTTTATAAGGTGAAATAATGGTAGAAATTGAAGAAAAATTAATGAATAATCATCAAAGATATGTAGAATGTAATGAAAAAACTGTTGCAGGTCATTTAACATTTAGAAAAGCTAATTCTGTTTGTAAAATTAATGTTAAAGCTTCTAAAAGTATGCAAGCACTAAAAAAAGAAAGCACACAATAGTTTTTTTGAATTTTTTTACTCATATTAATATACTAGATTTTTTTATTTTTTTTATTAATTGATTTGTAAGAGCTTGGTGTTGAATTAAAATATTTTAATTAATAGTACTTTGGAAATCTAGGTCATTTAAATAATAATTTTTCAAAATCTTATTAAACCAATACTTATTCATCTACAAATCATTTATTACCTTACCGTTTAATTCTTTTTTAACTCATCTTTAAGCTCTTTTTTGAAAAATATAATTTATAGTTTATATTGAAAAGTTTAAAAACAAATCGTGAAATAATTATAATTTACTTTTATATTGCTAAAATTCCATATTAACACATATATGCAATTAGCAAATCATTATTTTATCAAAAATAAATTTATCAATCCATTTTTTGTAAATGACTTTTTATCTACATTTTCGTAAAATAATCTTCGAAATTTTCTATTAAAAATTCTTCATTCACAATAAATTCTGTAGATAATTCTTTTTTCATAGTTCTCCACACTTGTTCAATTGGATTAAGCTTAGGAGAGTATTTAAATAAGTGTATAAGAGCCATATTAAGATATTTGCAAGCTTCTTTTAGTGTTATTGCATGATGAACAGGATAGTTGTCTAGTACGACCACAGTTTCTATTTCTTGTTTAAATAGGATTTCTAAAGGTTTTAAAAGTACTTTATAGGTCATTCTAATATTTCTTCAAGTTTCTTTTTATTGGTTTTTTCATATTTTTTTGACATTTTAAGATTTTCTACATATTTTTTTAAGTCTTTTATGATTATTTTTTTAGTTTTTTCAGGAAAAACATGATTTAATATAATATTCATTAATTCTGGATTATTAAATTCATTTTTTCTAATTCTTCTATGATTTGAATAATTTTTAATTGTTCATATTGTAATATTTCTGATAATCTATTGATTAAGAAGCTATTTTCTGAATTTATCTGTAATAATTCTATAAAAAACTTTATCATTTCTTTTTTTCGAGAGTTAGGTGGGAAACTTATATATGACTTTCCATTTATGGATTGTATTCCTATTCCTGTTCTTGAAAATCTCATAGGGTTTTTCTTAAGTATGTTTTTTTCTGATATTTTGCAAATTGTTGTAGGTGAGTTAGAAAGGTTTTGGCAGACTACTTGATCTAAAACAGATAGTTTACAGTTTTTTAAATTATAAAATCTTAGTTTTTTTTAATATAATTTCTGCATCGTTAGGCATTTTAAAATATAGAATATAGCCTTTTTTATAAGAATATCCTAGTTTTTTAACTATTTTAGGTATTCTGCTCATTGAATATTGATCATTGTTTCATCTAGTTTTTTGAATTGTTCTTTAGCTAATTTAGCTTTACACCCACCATTTTTGTATTTTGGGTATAAATTTTCATATCCATCTTCGTTCCATTCATCTAACCATCTATGTTCAGTAGATAATGCAATTTCCATTAATTCCACATTTTCATCAACCGTTTTCCCGTTATACAAAAATCTGATAAAAAACAATTTTTTTAAAAACATCGACTTTCTACTGATACCTATTAATAATTTTATTCAACGAATATTCTTAATACACTTTTTAACTTTCTTTTGTATTTTATTTACCATAAATATGATATGTTAAACATTGCTTTTAATCTTTTCGATTTAAACTATAACATAAAAAACCAATTGATAAAAAAAATACAAAAACACTTTACGAACTACTGACTATTCTCCTCTTAAATAATTATAAAATCTCCGTGTAATGGATACGAATATAATTAAACAAACAAATCTTAGTATGAGATTATCAGAAAAGTGAACCCCTGGAAAAAAACTTACAACAATAGTGGCAAACACAACAACTAAAACAATGAAGAAAATCACAGAAAGCAAAAAAGCTAAACTTTTGCCTAAATTCAATTAAATCACCAACATTAAATAAAATTTACTTATTTAAGAGATTTTCTATTAACCTGCTTTTTTTAATTAATTTTTTTATTTTTTTTTTAAAAATTGTATTTTTATGGAGATTTTTTTTAAATTATGGGATTTTTGCCTTTTTTTACTGTTTTTCTTGCTTATTT
>NZ_LWMV01000160.1 GCF_001639295.1 Methanobrevibacter curvatus
CAATAAAATTGACTAATTATTTAATATAATTATTTAATATAAACTAAATACAAATAAAATTTAGAGATTGATAATATGCAAAAATTACCTATAGGTATCCAAACATTTTCCAAAATTCGCGAAAAAAACTATTTATATGTAGATAAAACAGAAGATATATCTAATTTAATAGAAAATGGAGAAATTTACTTTCTTTCTAGACCAAGAAGATTTGGAAAATCACTTCTAGTCAGCACATTAAAAGAACTGTTCTCTGGAAACAAAGACTTATTTGAAGGTTTATATATTTACAACAAATGGAATTGGGATAAAAAATACCCAGTTATTATATTGGACTTTGGAAAACTAAGTTATAAAAATCCAGAACTTCTTGAATCTTCTCTAAATAAATTTATCGACCGTCTAGCTCGAAAATACTCAATTTCTTTAATAAGTACAGAATTACCAGATAAATTCGGCGAACTAATTGAAGAAATCTATGAATCACTTAAACAAGAAATTGTAATTTTAATTGATGAATATGATAAACCCATAATCGACAATATAACAAATTTAGAAATAGCAGAAGACAATCGTAAAATTTTAAATAGATTTTACCAAGTATTAAAAGCTAGCGATGAATTTTTAAAATTTGTTTTCATAACAGGAATATCAAAATTCTCATCAACATCAATATTTTCAGGACTAAACAACCCCATAGACCTTACTTTAAATAATAATTATAGTACTATTTGTGGTTATAGTCACACAGAATTAGAGTTATACTTTAAAGAGCATATTAAAAGATTAGGAGAAAAAGAATCCCTTAACTACAAAGAAACATTAAATAAAATTGAGCTATGGTATGATGGATATAGTTGGGATGGAAAAAACAAAGTATACAACCCATTTTCAACATTACAATTATTTTTTAAAAGAGAGTTCTCCAACTACTGGTTTAAAAGTGGAACACCAACATTTCTAATGGAACTACTTAAAAAAGAAAACAACCTAAAACCAATAATTGAACCAATACTTGCAACAGAAAATGATTTAGACACATTTGAAATTGAAAACATAGACCCCACAACATTACTATTTCAAACAGGATACTTGACAATAAAAGAAAAAAACTTAAAATATGGAGATATTGAATATATATTAGATATCCCCAATTATGAAGTTAGAGATTCATTAATCAGTAGAATTGTAATGGCTTACACAAATTTAAGTGATGGTCATTTAAAAAAACTTAAAAATAAAATATATATAAGTATTTTAAATAAAGACTCTAAAGGATTTCTAGAAGTCCTAGAAAACATATACCACAGACTATCATATCCAATTAAAGGAGATGATGAAAAATATTATCATGGTATTTTTTTAGTAGCATTATACTTATTAGGTATTGACTCACAAGGAGAAGTAACAACATATTCAGGAAGAGCAGACACAATCTTTAAAATAAAAGACAAAACAATAATCACAGAAATCAAATACTCCTCAACAAAATCCACAAAAACAATAATAAAAGAAGCCTTTAAACAAATTAAAGAAAAAAAATATTATACAAGATACAAAGATGAAAACCCAACTTATTTAGCACTAGCTTTCTCAAAGGATGATATTGATTGTGAATTTAAAGAAAGATTAGAATAATATAAAATAAACAATCAGAAATAGAGTAAAACAGCTTTTCTCAAAGGTTTAAAGTTTGTAGAAATTTAACCAAAAAAATCAAAGAGTTTCAAACATGCTATTACATATAAACATTAAATTAAATAAATATCATTAAATCCTATAAATTCTTTATTTCTTGTCCATCCTAAGGCAATATTAGGTATTCCTCCTTCACTTTCTTTGTTTTCATAGCCATCAAGTGATGGTGTTAAACCAACTAAAAGTAGAACATCTTGTGCTCTTGAAAATGCTACAAAATACAGTCTGGTTAAATCATCAAATATTCTATCAATAGCATTTCTATCACTTATTCCTAAGGGTGAAAACTCCCTTAAACTGTCTTCTAAAATGGAAGATCTGTCTTTTTTTCGTGGAAATCTTAAATGAGCAGTATTTATATTGTTTTTTTTGAATTTAGATCCAATATCTACCATGACAAATGGAAATTCTAAACCTTTTGATTGGTGGATAGACATTATATTAAATCTCTCCTCAGGTAAATTAGATAAAAGATTTTCATCAATTTGGACTCCACCTGTAGCTATTGGTAAGAATATATTCCAAATAGCTTCTTCAATTGATTTTGTTTCTAAAACTTTATTATCAAAGTGTATCTTAGCTTTATATTCATTTAAAAAGCCATTTTGTTTTATTGTTTGTGTAATGGCTTCAAGATAAATTAATGATTCAGGGTCTTCTTGAAAATCTTTTATCCAATAAATAAGTTTGTATGTTAAATCTAAAATTTCAACGCTTTCACTCCATTTGTCTCTATTTTTAGGCGATCTTAGTTGCCAATGATTCATAAACTCTTCTAAAGATAATGGCTGAACTGGTGATGGATTAGTTTGAATATAACTTAAAGCTATTTTTCTCCATTTTTTCATATTTTGATTGGCTAATATTGGTAAATTTTCAATTTTCTTTTGAATATTAGCATTTGGATCAATGGCTTCTAGTATTAATCCACATAATATCTGGACAATTTCAATTGATTGAATGTCTTGACCCCGTGGATTGAAAACTTTTATAGGGTTTTTTAATTCAGATAATCTTTTTCTTAAAAAGAAAGGTAATAATCTATTGCCTCCACTTGTCACTTCCTTTGGAGAATAAGTTAAATATGCAATATCTTTTAATGAGCCATTTTTTTCATCTAATTTTAAGGTAATATATTGACTTTCATTATTTTTATTAAATTCATTGTTTTCATTAAAATTATTATTTTCACTATCATTATTTTCACTATCATTATTTTCATTACCATTATTTTTATTATCCTTATTTCTTTCATCAATCTCTGTTTTCTTTAAAATTTTTTTTACTTTGATTTTATGCTCTTTTTTTTCATTTAAATTTTTAATTAGAATTGTTAAATCTTTGGATAATGTTTTTTCATCATTTCTAAACATTCCAAGTATTGGAATATTTCCCCCTCGCCCATAAGCTTTAATTTCATCTTTATTACTAACTCTGACATTTTGATAGTCTTCATCTAGGTTAACAAAATGATTGCATAAATTTATTATATTATCATTTGACCTGTAGTTTATTGAAAGATTTATTTTAATAACCTCTTGATTCAATTTTTCATGAATTCTTTTCTTAAAATCTGTAAAAAGATTTACTGTTGCTCCTCTAAATCTATAAAGAGATTGATCATCATCACCTACAACATTAATATTTCCACCATTTTTAATAGCTATTTCAGCTAATTTAAAGTAGATATTTTCTTGTAGAAGATTTGTGTCTTGATATTCATCTACTAAAATTATTTTAATTTTTTTCATAAATTCTTTCAATTTGCCTTTTTCTAAGCTTTCTAAGAATAATCTTTCTAAGGTAGAAAAATCCATTACATTGTTATTTTTAAGTGTTTCTTGATAGTTTAAAATTGATTCAATGGCTAAGTTATGTCCAATATCTCCTGTTTTTTTTGATCTATTGTAAATATCTTCTATATTTACTCTGTCAAATGCAAATCTATCTTTCATTTCTAATAATACATCACTCATTTTTGAGGGATTGGAAATTATTGGGGCTTTATCTGGTTCATTTCTATTTTCAATACCAGCTAAACTGGCTAAGTATTCTTGTAATGCTTTATTTCTAAATCTATTATTTTTTAATAATGAAGCATTTAACATCGTGGTTTGGCATACAAAATTTTCAATTAATACTCCTAAACTACTTCCAGCTTCACTGTATATCTGTAGTAATTCATAAGCCATTCCATCTAATGTTCCTGTGTTTAGTAAGCTAAAATCAATTTTAACAATTTGTCTTAAATCATTACTGGATATATAGTCTTTTTTATCCTTAGCACTTTTTATTATTTCCTCTTTTATTAATGTTCCCCATTCTAATATTCTGCTGTTTAATTCATTTGAAGCTTTTACTGTAAATGTTGTTGCTATAATTTCATCTGGCCATAAGCCATCCACAAATATGTATTTTAAAATCTTCAAAACCATGACGGTAGTTTTTCCAGAACCTGGACCTGCAACAATAAACATTGCTTGATTTAATTCTCCTTTAATTGCTAAATCTTGATTTTCATTTGATTTAATGTCTTTGCCTAATATTTTAACAACTAGTTTTTTAAATTCCTCGTAGTTTATCATTTTTATCAATTTTTATCATTATTTTTTTATTGTTTATTTCTATTTAATTTTTTATGTATTTAATTTAGTATTTAATTAAATTTTATGCTATATCAGATTCATTTATATAAATCTTAATAAGTTTTATCTAAAATTTATCTAAATTTTATCTAAATTTTAAATAAATTAATATAAGCTTTAATTAATTTTTATTATGTTTTTATTATTTATTATAGTTTTTGTATTGTTTTTCTTAAAAGTTATTATTTACATATATTATTAATTAAAAATCTTTATAAACTAAAAAAAACATAATTATACTAAATATATTATTTAATACTTCATAAATTATTAAATATTTAATATATATTACTCCTAAGTATATTGTTAATAATTTTATTTATTTATTATGTTTATTTATTTATAATACTCTATTAAACAAATTATAATTTATATAATAAAAAAATAATCTAATAAGAATACTAATTACTAATGCTAATAATAATTTTTAAAAAATATTCTTATTTTTTAATAATATATAAAATAATATAAAATAATAATATAAAATAAAATTTTATACATAAAATAAAATCCTAAAATAAGCAAACTACCTTTAATGATAATATGGAAGATTTAGCTATTGATAAGTTTAAAAATGATATTCGATTTAAAAAAAAGATCGTTCATGTAGAAACTATTCCTCCAAGAAAAGCTAAATATAAAAATATAGATTTAAAAAGTGAGAAAATTAAAAACTACCTTAAAAATAAGAATATTAAATTGTATAAACATCAAGCTATTTCTTATAAGAAAATTAAAAATAAAGAAAACATTATTATAACCACTCCAACGGCTTCAGGAAAAACTTTAGCATTTAACATCCCAATAATTGAAGATTTAATTGAAGATGAAACAGCCACAGCACTGTATATTTATCCATCAAAGGCATTAAGTAATGATCAATTAAATGTTTTAAAAAAGATGGAAGAAGATTTAGAAGCTGATTTAAAACCAGAACGTTATGATGGAGACACTCCTAAAAATTTAAGACATGAAATCCGTTCAATTTCACGATTGGTTATAACGAACCCTTATCAAATTCACCATATTCTTTCATGGCATCATCAATGGGAACGATTTTATTCTAATTTAAAATATATTGTTATTGATGAATCTCATCAATATAGAGGTATTTATGGTTCTAATGTTGCATTGCTTATTCGTAGATTAAAAAGGATATTCAAACATTACAATTCTAATCCTCAATTTATTTTATCTTCTGCAACATTAGCAAACCCAATAGAGCTTGCTAATAAACTAACTGGAGAAGAATTTTCCATTGTTTGTGATGAAGATGATGGTTCACCTTCAGGTGAAAAAGATTTTATTTTATATAATCCATATCACGAAGCAAATAATTTTAAAAATATTGATTCTCAAGACTTTGATTCTCAAAATAAAAGTTATATTAATGACTCTGAAAATAACAGGTATATTGAGAACCCTAAAAATAATAATCTAACTAATGATTCTAAAAATAATAACTCTGTTAATAATCCTAAAGAGAATTATTTAGACAAATATTTAAAAAATAAACCTAGAAATAACAACAAAGTAATATCTGTCAATAGAGAAACTGAAAGAATATTTAATTATCTTATAATGAAAAATATTCAGACATTATGCTTTACAACTAGTAGAAAAAATGCTGAATTAATAGCTCGTTGGTCAAAAAATGACATTGTAAACTATAAAAGAAAATTAAAAGACATGATTACCCCATATAGATCAGGATATTTAGCTAAAGAACGACAGGAAATTGAATTAGGATTAAAAAACCGTGAGTATTTAGGAGTAACTTCTACCAATGCTTTAGAGCTGGGAGTAGACATTGGTTCCCTTGATGCTGTTTTAATATCTGGTTTTCCAGGCACAATAATTTCTACTTGGCAACAAGCAGGTAGGGCTGGAAGAGAAAAACAAAAGGCATTGGTTATTTTAATAGCTTACTCCAATCAACTTGATCAATATTACATGATGAACCCAAAGTTTTTTTTTGACAAAGCTCATGAAAATGCTATAATAGACTTAAACAATGAAATACTAAATATTGCTCATAGTATATGTGCTGCATATGAGCTTCCATTAGAAAATGAAGAATTAGAATATTTTAACATAAAAGAAGATTTAATTGAAACAATTAAAATAAATCAAGAGAATAATAAAAAATACCTAAGATCTAGTAAAAATAGAGATGCTGATACAATTATAAAGAAAGAAGATCAGTACTTCTACAACTTAGAGGATAATCCAAGTTTTAAATTTGGACTTCATCAAATAACTTCAGATATTTTTTCCATTGTAATAAAAAATATGAAATCAAGAGTTTTAGAAACATTAGAACGCTCTCAAGCATATAGGGAAGCCCATGAAGGTGCAGTTGTTTTAAATAAAGGTGAAACATATATAGTTGAAAAGTTTAATATTAAAACAAAAACTATTGAAGTTGTAAAAAAAAATGTGAAATTTTACACTCACCCATTAAAATTAACAAATATTAAGATTATTAAAACATTGAAAACAAACAAAATAGGAAAATTCAAAATACACTTTGCAGAGTTAGAAGTAACTGAGAAGTATTATAAATATAAAAAAATAGCTTTAGGTGAAGTTATTGGGACATATATAATTGATTTACCTCCTATAATATTTAAAACAAAAGGAATTTACTTTACTTTTGAAGATGGAATCCAAGATAAAATATTAGATTTTATTAAAACCACAAAAATAGAACCAAAATATGAAAATCAACTAAAAGAACAAATAAAAATCCACCTAAAAAATCATTTAAAATCTGGCGAAAATTTAGAAAATGAGAATAAATTTGAATTTGAAGAAAAATTAGAAAAAGATAATAAATTAAATGAAATTTTTAAAAATTTATTAGAGAAGGAAATAAATAAAAAATTAGGAAAACATCTAATAAAATCTGGGATAAAAGATGGTGAAGATGTTTTTAATGATGAAGACATTTTAAGTGGAAGTATTCATGGATTGGAACATAGTTTAATATCTTTATACCCAATTCACTTAATGTGTGATAGGAATGATATTGGAGGACTTTCAACCAACTATCATAAAGACACAGAAAAAGCAACAGTTTTTATTTATGATGGTTATGAAGGAGGAATTGGAATAAATGAAAAAGCCATTAATATTTTTGATAATATAATATCTTCAACAAAGTCTTTAATTGAAAATTGTAGTTGTTATATAGGTTGTCCTTCATGTATTTACTCACCTAAATGTGGAAATGATAACAAGCCATTAAATAAAGATGGGACTCTGTTTTTACTTGAATTTTTAGAAAATTTAATGAAATAGGATTATTTAAAATAATAATTTAAACAAAATTAACAGATTAAAATAAATTAACATGTTCAAGTAAATTAATAGATTTAAGATATATTCAAAACATTAATATGCTCTTAAATTAGTTACTAAAAAGGATATTTAAATGTAATTTTAACGAAAATACTAATTTCCGAAGGTTATGGGCAAATTAAAGAAATCATGCACTTTACAAATTTTAAATAATTCAGACACCTGTTATTTAATTAAATGGTTTATCAATTTTATTAAGTTAGGTTTAATGTAATTAGTTAGGATAACTATATAAAGTAAGAAATATATATTGTACTTTGGTGATTTAATGCTTAACAACATAGCTACAACAAAGATTTATGATAAATTTCAAACTGTTATTCCTATTGAAGTAAGAAGAAAATATGATATTAAAGGAAAAGATTACTTTATTGAATGGAATATCAATGAAAAAGGGAAAATTGAATTAGAATTTGTTAAAAAATTAAATTTTGAAGATATGATTGGAAGATACAAAGCTAAAAAACCTATAAACAGCTTAAAATTAAAAGAAAAAATAAAAAAGGGAGAACTTTAATGATTTTTTTAGATGCAAGTTTTTTAGTAGCTTTATTTGTTGAAAATGATGATTATCATGAAATGGCAGTAAAATATGTCCCAGAAATAATAAATGAAGAAAAAGTTATTTCTAAATTAACCATCGCTGAGACAATAACCATGTTGTCTACATCTCTTGAAACTAAAGAAATAAGAGAAATATACAATAATTTGTATGAAAATTTCACTGTAATAGAAGATACTGATTATTTCAATGATGCAATGAAAGTTTTTGTTAGATATGATGCTACATTATCTTTTTTTGATTCAATGTATATGTATATAATGTTAATGAGAGATATTTATAAAATTGCTTCATTTGACAGCCATTTTGAAAACAAAGATAAAATTATAAGAGTTCCTAACTTACCTAAAAACATGAAATTAAGAAAAAGATAAGAAATCATTATTAATATCTTAAAAATAATTATTATAAAAAGTAAAATAGTTTATTTATATTTTAATCGAAAAGTTTAAAAGTAATGTTGATTATTTGAATATGCAGTTTTACCAGTGCTAAACTAATTTTCTTGTAATCCATTTATTTTTTAAAAATGAATAGCTAATTTTTTTATCTTTGTTTTTTAAGCTTCTTTTTTGAATCGAGTTTATGATAATTTTTTTGAATTTTTTCTTGCATCTTTGAATTTTATTTTTTATTTTTACCTTTTATTTTTCAATTAAATAATTTTATATTTCTTTTTTTAAATTTTAGATCATTAAATATTTATATTAGAATAATTAAAGATCTATTAATAATTAAATAGTAAAATAGGATCTAATTTTCTCATTATTAGAGAATTTTTTAAAAGAGTTTTTTTAAAAGAATAGCTTAAAAAAACTTTTTTATTTTTAAAGGAACAATTTTTATGCAAGTAGATTTATATGGAAAAGAAGCAAAAGATGCTAAACCATTTCTTAAGTGGGCAGGTGGTAAAAGACAACTTATTGAGAAAATTGAAAATATATTACCCTCTAATATAAGAAAATCAAAAAAGATAGATCAATACTTTGAACCCTTCCTGGGGGGGGGGGCGATTTTTTTTCACCTCTCTACAAATTATAAAATCAAAGAATCATTTATTTATGATATTAATAAAGAACTAATTTTAGTTTACAACACAATTAAAAATGACTCTGATGAGTTAATTAATGAATTATCATACATTGAAGAAAACTTTTCTAAATTAAATGATGAAAAAAGGAAAGAATTTTATTTAAACACTCGAAAATCATTTAATCATGATTTAATTGATTTTGACTTTAATACTTTTTCTAAAAAACACATTAAAAGAGCATCACAGACAATATTTTTAAATAAAACTGGATTTAATGGACTTTTTCGTCTTAATAAAAAAGGTGAGTTTAATGTTCCAATGGGAAGATATAAAAATCCAAAAATATGTGATTTTAAAAATATATCTAATGTCTCAAAGATTTTGAAAAATGTTAAAATATTTAATAAAAGTTTTTTAGATTCTGAAAGATTTATAAGTGAAAAATCTCTTGTTTACTTAGACCCACCTTACAGACCTTTAAATAAAACATCAAGTTTTACAAGTTACAGCCAAAATGAATTCAATGATAAAGAACAGCGAGAGCTAGCTGATTATTTCAAGAGGATAAGTAAGAAAGGAGCTTATGCTATTTTAAGTAATTCTGATCCTAAAAATGAAGACCCTAATGATGAATTTTTTGATGATATTTATAAGGAATTTAATATTACAAGGGTTAAAGCTAAACGATTCATTAACCGTAACCCTAAAAAAAGAGGAGATATTAATGAAATCATTGTAACAAATTATCCAAAAAAAGGTGTTAACAATGGTTAATTATAAAAAATTAGGATATGGGAATATAGATGAGTATAACCTTGATTTTTTAGACACATTACTAAAAACTAATCGTACTTATGATTTTTTCGTAGATTGGAATAAAATTTTTGATAAGTTAGAAAAAAATGTTGTAGAAATAAATATTTTGAATAGCTTAAGTAAAATATCACCAAATAATATAGAAGACAAATTTAGAGAAATATTAACAAAATATCCTGAATGTGTTCCATTGTTACCCTTAATTTTAGCTATTAGAGATAAAAATATTGAAGTTTTTGATGCTGAAAAAAAGACAAGTAAAAATATTAACTTTTCTATAGGAAGATTTGAAATAGATGAAGTTATAACTTTTTCTAAAAATACAGGATTATTAAATCTTTTTACAGAAATAGACGATTTATATTCTTATTTAACAGGAACAGAAGTAGGTTTAGATACAAATGCCAGGAAAAACAGAAGTGGACATATTTTTGAAGGTATTGTTAAAGAATTTTTAGAAGAAACAATTAAATCCAAACCAGATTATATTTTAAAAGTTGAAGATAGCTCTATTAGCCTTGGAAGAGTTAAACGATTTGATTTTGTATTGTACAAAGATAAAAAACCAAAGTTCTTATTTGAATGCAATTTTTACAATTCAACTGGAAGCAAGCCAATTGAAACGGCCAATGCATACATAGATTTACAACACAAAATAGAAACCACAGACATGACTTTTATTTGGATCACTGATGGTATAGGGTGGAAGAAGATGTTTTCCACATTGAAATCAGCATCAAAAAGTATTGAATATGTATTAAATTTTAATATGCTGAAAAATAAGATTGATTCAATTTTATAATACTTTTATTGAAAAAATTCGGACTTCTTTCTCTAAATTTTCTAAGAGGAACAGAGTTTTGTTTTTCCTCTAATTCATTGAATTTACTTATTTTCCAAAAAAACCCACAATTTTTTACACTCTCCTTTAATAGAAAGTTATAAATATTATCAAAAAGATATTATGAAACTTATCAGTAACAGATGAAATGAGAACTTTGGCAAATAGATGTATGGCAGAAAAAATTGCGACACCTAAACATTATGCTGACGCATTACATATAGCTATTGTTATGGTTATAGGTGTAGATGTGCTTGTTAGTTGGAATTTCAAGCATATTATTAATTTTAGTAAGATAAAACTTTTTAGTGCTGTGAATATTCGAGAAGGATATAATATATTAAAATTGAGAATATCACAGGAGCTGATTAATAATGATTAATACAAATCAACATAATATCAAAAAATCAAGCAATGAAAAAACTTTCGATTGTATAGAATTTAAAAGACAATTACAAGAAAATGTCTTAAAAGCTAGTAAAGCTAAAAATTCTAAAGAATTCATTGATTTTATAAATAAAGTAGGTATAAAATCTTCATTATATAAAAAAAACAATTTTAATCTTATTTACTCAAACAATGTTACTTACAGGCGAATCATACACTTCCGAGTGGAATAACCTCAAAAAAAACATAGAAAACTTAAAAATATCCAAAAAATCTTTGATTCAATATGATATATGAATATGCATTTTTATGGGTAAAACTAAATTATAATTACTTAACATTTTATTTTTAAACTTTCCAATATAAACGATAATTTCAAATTTTTAAATTTTTACCTATTTTTTCAATGAAAATAGTGATTGCTGATAAGTGTTTTATACTAATTAAATCATGAAAAATAGATATATTTTTTAGAGATGAAAATAAAAAAGAGATAAATATATACTATTCAAAAATAATATATTAATAGGTGATACAATGACAACTACAAAAATATATAAAAATAATCAAACTGTAATTCCTTCAGAAATAAGACAAAAATTCAACATTAAAAAAAATGATTTAATGGATTGGAAAATAACTAAAGATAACAAAATAGAAATAGAAATCATAAAACCATTATCATTAAAAGATATGGTAGGTAGATATACTACTGATGAATCTTTTGATGCTGTAAAAGATATTAGGCGAATGAGAATAGGAGATTATAAATGATATTAGTAGATAGTAATTATATAATATCCTTATTCATTGATTCTGAAAAGAACCACAAAAGAGCAAAAAAACTATTTGAAAGATTATCGGATAATAAATTAGTAATTACTAATACAATACTAATCGAAACTATGAATCTTGTAATTGATAGGTTAAACCATAATATTAAAGCATTAACTGAAATATACAATATTATAAAAAGGGATTTTAAAATTATTTATGAAGATAAAAATCTAATTGAAAAATCAATGAAAACAGTTATTAAATATAATGGTACAATTGGATTAGCTGATGCCATATCTATTGAAGTAATGAAAGAGTTAAATATATATGAAATTTTCAGCTTTGATAAACACTTCGATAATAAAGAAAAAATAGTAAGAATACATTAAAATGGTTATAAATAATGACAAGGGATTAAATCAAAAATAAATAATAATCAAAGATATTATAGCATTATACTTATTTTTTAACACATTTTTTTCTTAAAGCAGTAGGGATAACTATTAAAAACACATTAGATAAAAATTCTATTTCTCATATTAAATTTTTTAAAATGAATTAATTAATTTATAATATAAATTAGTTGATTAAAAACATTTTACCAAAAATTGGATAGATAAATATATGCTAAAAAATAGGTATCTAATTATATATTGTTTTTCTATTATAGTGTTAGACAAAATTTTTATAAGTAATAAGTTTTATATATTTATATAATATATGGAGCTGTTTTTTTATGGTTAATATGGTTCAAAAGAAAGTTGCGGATTTTTTGTCTGATGATGAGTTAGAAGAAATTATAAAGAATAATAAAAAGAATTGTAAATTGTTTCAAAAGCTAATTTTTATTAGAGCTGTTAAGAAAGGTTATAAGGTTTCTGATGCTTGTGATTTTTTACAAATAAGTGAACCTACAGGACATAGATGGTTAGATAACTACAATGAAAAAGGTTTAGCTGGATTAAGTCCTAATTATGAAAAGGTCGGTAGACCTTCCAAGATGTCAGAGGAAGATAAAGAAGAATTTTTTAAAATAATTGAAAATGAGGATAATTTAACACCTCAAAGAGCTCATTCAATCATTAAAAATAGATACAACATCGATTACTCCATAAGACATGTTTGTAGGATTGTTGAAAGCGGAGGATATAACTATGGTAAAGCTTATCAAATATTTTCACAAAAGCCTGATAATGCTGATAAAGAGCTAAAAAAAACTTAGAAGACATAGATTCTGAAAAAGACATATTAGGTTACTTAGATGAAGTAGGATATTCAAATAAATGCTATTCAAGGAAAACATACTATAAAAAAAGGAACAAAAAATATTACTATAAGAAATGGTGAATATCTCCCATTAAATGGCTTTGGATTTCAAACTAAAATCGGAAACTCCATAATAAAATTCAAATCCACTTCAAAAACATTTGATATAATAACATTCCTTTGTGAAATCCGCATTTATAATATGGAAAAAAAAGAAACAGCTGCCCAATTACAACTTTTAGTAAACTATCATGAAGAAATTCTTAAAAATATTAGAAATAAAAAAATTAGAAAACAAGATATTAAAAAAGCAGATGTTAAAAAACAAATAATAGAACAAAAAAGACAAACATTAAACCACACAATCAATAACTTAGCTAACGAAGAAATCACTAATTTATTTGAAGAATACGAAAAAGCAGGAAAACTCGATGAATTAATAGATTTAAACAACACAGAAAAAGAAATTGATGACAGAAAACTACTTAAATATCAAAAAAATGAAAGAAAAAAAGAAACAGAGCGAAAAATCTAATTTACATAACTTTGTTTCTAACTTAACAAAAGAAGACTGGGTTAAAAATTTCAAAGAAGAAAAAAGAATAGTGATAGTTTTAGACAATGCAAAAATTCATAGAGCCATTCTCACTAAAAAAGTTGCAAAAATACTAAACATTAAATTAGTATTTTTAGAAAAATACTCTTCAGATATAAACCCCATAGAAAGAGTATGGTACTCTGTAAAGCATAAATTATCCACAAAATATATCGAAAATGATACTTACTTAAAAGAACTATTTAGACATTATTTCCACATTTACACGACAAAAAACTCGTAAAATTAAAAATACAAATATAAATCACATTATTTAAAAAATTTTTGTCTTTCACTATAATTTTTTCAAAATTAATTCATTATTTTAAATTACAATAATTTGGATCTCTTTTTACAAAATATTTCTTAAACAAGATCAGTTTTTTATTTAAAACATATACTTTTTTTAATTTTTTTAGATCTAAATAAATATTCTTTAAATAGTAAAAAAACACTTAAAATAGCTATTTAATTAACTTAGATATTTTTTTTATAATAAACATTTAAATAAACATTTAAATAGAATATTAAGCATATATATTTATTATAAAGAGAAAATAACTTATTTATATGATTTTAAAAAACTTTTCTTACAAATGATCAGAGGATAATATGACTTTAAAAGATCTTAATTTAAAAATTAAATATGACTCGTCATATGATAATATGATCAAAGATTTTTACATTCCCACTCTTTCAAATTCAACTAAATACTATCGTTTATCAGGTTTTTTCTCTTCATCAGTTTTAAAAGCTGTAGCAAGAGGAATGGAAGAATTCATTAAAAATAATGGAAAAATGCAGTTGATTTGTTCTGTCAAACTTCAAAAAGAAGATATTAAAAAAATAGAAGAATTTAATGAAGATCCAGAACAAATTTTAGAAAGCTATTTAATAGATTCTTTAGATGATATTGAAGATAAATTTACTAAAGACCATGTAGGTGCCTTAGGTTGGATGCTAGTTAAAGGAAACCTTGAAATAAAATTAGCTATTGTTGATAGCAAAGCAGGAATGTTTCATCAAAAAACTGGAATATTAGAAGATAATGATGGAAATGGAATAGCTTTCTCAGGATCTAATAATGAAACTGAAACTGGATTAATCCACAATGTTGAAGAATTCAAAGTTTTTAAAAACTGGGATAATGGCAAAGATTGGTTTCAACAAGATAAAAATGATTTTTTAGATTACTGGAACAATGAAAATAAAAAAACTAAGGTAATAAATCTTCCAAAAGCTATTAAAAATAAAATAATAGAAATAGCTCCAAAAAATTTTGAAGGATTTAATTTACCAGGATCAGATGAGGATATGGGATATGAAGAAATAGGTACATTAATTGAAAGACCAAAAGAACCAGAAATTAAATTACGTGACTATCAGGAAGAAGCTATTGAAAAATGGTTTGAAAATGGTAAAAGAGGCATATTTGAAATGGCTACTGGAACTGGTAAAACTATAACTGCTTTAAGTTGTTTTAAAAAAGTCTATGATGAAGAAGATGATTTGCTTACTATAATAGCTGTTCCACAATTACATTTATCTGATCAATGGATTAAAGATTTAAATAAATTTTATCATGGAAAAATAATAGTTGCTTCAAGTAAAAATCATAAATGGAAAAAGGAAATTAAAAATACCTTAAGTAACTTTATTTTAGGGATTGAAAAAAAATTAGTTATAGTAACTTCCCATGACTCATTATCATTAGATACATTTATTGATTCAATTTTAAAATTCAAAGCTAAAAAACTCTTAATTGTTGATGAAGTTCATGGAATTGGTTCACAATCAAGATTGAAATCTCTTTTAGAAGATTATGATTATAGATTAGGTTTAAGTGCTACACCTGAAAGATGGTTTGATGATGAAGGCACCAATGCTTTAATGAATTATTTTAGTGGTGTTGTTTTCACATTTGACATTGGTGATGCGTTAAACATAATCAATCCTGATACTGGTGAGTTTTATTTAACTCCTTATGTTTATCATCCTGTTGTTGTTGATTTAAATCAAGAAGAACTGGAATCATATAATTATTATAGTGCAAAAATAGCTAATCTTCTTAATTCAAAGAAGAAAAAAGACAAAGATAAATTAACTACACTTTGTATGAAAAGAAAAAATATTATAAATAATGCAGAAGCTAAATATGATAAATTAATTGAAATTTTAGATGAAAATCCAGATATTAAAGATTTAATTGTCTTTTCATCCCCACAGCAGCTTGAAACTGTTCAAAAAATACTAAATGATAAAAATATTTCACAGCATAAATTTACATTTATGGAAAAAGTTACTAAGCAAGAAAAATATGGAGGACTAACTGAAAGAGAATATTTAATTAAAAACTTTGAAAATGGAAATTATAGAGCTCTTGTAGCTATGAAATGTTTAGATGAAGGAGTAGACATTCCTTCAGCAAGGACAGCTATTATAATGTCAAGTACTTCTAACCCAAGAGAACATGTCCAAAGAAGAGGAAGAATCCTAAGACATTTTCCAGGAAAAAAAGAAGCAAATATCTATGACATGTTAGTTTTTCCTAATAATTACAACGAATCTACTAAAAAAAGAGTAGAAAGAGAAGCACGAAGATACAGAGAATTTGCTGTAAATGCAAAGAATTCTATGGAGTGTTTAAATACATTAAAAAGATATATGGGTGATTAGATGGTTTTAAAATTAAACCCTGAACTAATAGGATACATAAGAAATAGCGATTTTGATGAAGATTTAAAACAGTATTTAATTGCTTGTGTGATTTTAGAAGCACAAAGATATAAAACTAAATATCCTTTTTTTATTAAAGATTATGATAATATTATAGAAAGGTTTGTTAAGTGATTTGAGTGAAATTAAAAACAGTAAAAATATATAATTTTCGACAATATAGGGATGTAGAAATCGATTTTGCTAGAGAAAAAGATCGAAGTTTCACTGTAATAAGGGGAAATAATGGAACTGGAAAGACTACTCTTCTCAATGCATTAAGTTGGTGTTTATATGGTAATGAGATTCATGATTATGGAGATAAATCTACACTAAATATTTGTAATAATAAATCGGCTTTTTTAGCTGAAAATAATCAAACAATCACAGTATCGGTTGAGATGGAGTTTGATGATGATAATAAAATTTTAATATTCAAACGAAGTCAAAACTTCCATAAATATCAAGGAGAATTAAGAAAAGATTCGGGCTTAGAATTCGAAGTTTTTGAACAAGATGAAAATGATGTAAAAATAAGTGCTCAAGATGCATATATTATAGAAAGAAAAATTCCAAAAGAAATTGAAGAATATTTCTTTTTTGATGGAGCATTATTAACCAAATATTTTTCAGATAGTTCTTCTAAAAAAATTAAAGATTCTATTTTTGAGCTTTCACAACTTAATTTAATTTTAGAAATGGGTAATCATTTGGATAAATTAATAGCACACTATAACAAAACTTTAAAAAAAATTGCTCCGACTTTAGGTGAAGCAAGCACAAAATTATCTGAGAAGCAAAAGTTAAAAAATAATAAATTAATTGAATTAGAAGAAGCTAATCGAACTGTAAGTGAAGTAGATAAAAGGCTTAAAAAAATTGACAATGAGTTATTGGATATAAATTCGGGTAAAGTTTTAAATTTAGTTAAAGAAGATTTAAATTTACAAGAAGATATAGAAAAGTTGGGTAAAGAAATTAATGAATTAGAATCTGAAAGAAAAAAGCTTATACTTGAAACTTATCCTCTTTTGTTTTCTTATGACTTATTACAAAATTTTTTAGAAATATCTAAAGATGCAAATACAAAAAAATTTATTCCTGCAAAGTATAAAAAGAGTTTTTTAGAAGATTTACTAACTGATGGAAAATGTATTTGTGGAGTGGATTTGGAAAAACATCAAAACCTTAAAGAAAATTTAGAAATATTATATAATAAAACACCTAGATATACAAATGAATCAGAAAAGTTAGCTATAGCTACAAATGAAATTAAAAATTTGATTTTAGAAGTTAAAAAATTTAAACCTAAAATAAAAAAGATTAAAATGGAGGTTAATGAGAAAAATGAAACTTTAGATAAAAAACTTAAAAGAAGTCAGAATATTCAATCCAAATTGAAATCTAATCCAATTGAAAAAATCCAAAAACTTCAAGAAGAAAAAGAATCATTATACAATATCCGAAAAAATAACAATATAAAAATTGGTTCTGTAGATAAAGAAATAGAAAGGATTAATGAAGATATAAAATTTTGGAATCAAAAGAAAAATCAGGAAGCTAAAGATAGAATTGAAGTCCAAAAGCTTGATGAGAAAATTAATTTCGTTGAAAATTCTAAAAATGCAGTTAATAATATACATAACCAATTATCCGAACATATTCATAATAAAGTTGAATCCTTCACTAAAGAAAAATTCATCAAAATTCAATGGAAAAAAGATGAATTTATTGATATTAAAATAGATGATAATTATAATGTGTCAATTATTAATAAAATTGGAGAAATAGAAAACCCTTCTGATCTATCTGATGGAGAAAAATTATGTTTGGGTTTATGTTTTATGTCAGCACTTCATAATATTGCTGGTTTTGATTTGCCTATTATTATGGATACACCATTAGGAACTCTTGATAAGGACATAAGACAAAATATTGCTAAATTTTTACCTGAATTTGTCCAAAACAACCAAACTGTTCTATTAGTTACAGGAACTGAATATACTGACGATTTTAGGGATATTTTATATGATCATGTTGGAAAGGAATATATTATAGAATGGAATAATTCTGAAGAAGGTAAAGAATCTAAGGTGATTCAATATGGCGGAAAGTAGAAGAATAATGTATGATGATGAAGATAATGAAATTTATAATAAGTTAAAGACTCAAAAAGTTTTTGATAAAAATAAACAGAATATTGATTTATTTTCTTTATCTGTAATTTATGGTAAAAAAAATAATATTCAAGGAAATTTTGGACAAGGCAATGTTGGAAGAATAAGAGAATCTACAATAAATTCTAAACCCCTAAAATATATAATGATGGCGATTGCAGTTGAAGATACTGGATCAATGGAGATTTTAGTTGATGAAAATGAGTATTTTCCAATTTCAGAAAAATATGCTAAAGGTGGGCTAGGAATTTTACAATCTGAAATTATCTCTAAAGGGAATGATATTTTAGAGGATATGGAAATAGAAATGATTGAATATTATGATTCTAAAAAACTTGATGAATAAATGCAAAGTTAAAAAAGCTCTTCTTGTAGAACCTAACTTTCCAATTGCTAATAAAAGCAGGAACCATCAGGACTTTTTACCCATAGGTTTACTAAAAATAGCTTCCTATTTAAAAACTTTAGATATTGAAGTAAAGTTGATTCGTTACGATGAAGATTTAATTACCGAAACTCAAAATTTCAAACCAGATATTACTTTTGTAACTTCATTATTCACTTATTGGTCAAGTTTTGTTAAAGAAACTGTTGAATATTGCAAACATAATTTTGATGTTCCTATAGTTGTAGGAGGAATTTATGCTTCTTTAATGCCTGAAGATTGTAAGCAAAATACTGGATGTGATTATGTTCAATGTGGAGTTATTGATGAAGCTGAAAAATTAATTCCAGACTACGATTTAGTTAATGTAGATTATCAAATCATCCACACTACTCGAGGTTGTATTCGTAGATGTGAGGCTTGTGGAGTTTACGAAATAGAGCCTAAGTTTACTTCTAAAAAATCAATAAAAGATGAAATAATAAAAAAGAAGATAATATTCTATGATAATAATTTATTAGCTAATAGATATATTAAAAATGTGTTAAATGAATTAATAGAGCTTAAAAAGTCACGAACTATTAGCTATTGTGAATCCCAATCAGGTTTTGACGGTAGAATTCTTGAAAAAAAACCATTTTTAGGAAAATTACTTAAAGAAGCAGGATTTAAAAACCCAAAAATAGCTTGGGATGGCCCATTGTCTGATAAGAATGAAATAAAAAAACAGTTAGATATTTTAGTAGCATCAGGATATAAAGAAAGTGAAATTTCTGTCTTTGTTTTATATAATTTTGATATTAATTATGAAGAAATGGAGAAAAAGAGAGTCGAGGCATGGAAGTTCGGAGTTCAAATTTCTGATTGCAGATATCGTCCTTTAGATAGTATTTTAGATAACTATAATTCTCATAAAAGAAAAAGTCAGTCCAATAAGGATTATTATATTCACCCTAAATGGAGTGATGAAGAAATAAGATTGTATAGAAGAAATATCCGCTCACATAATATTTGTATTCGATTAGGTACAAAATATTACTCAAGAAAATCAGAAAATAAAAAGATTCCTTTGGATATAGCTAAAAAATATAGATCCAGTGATTATGAATCTGCAAAAAAGTATATTAAAGATGCATGGAATCCTGCTGAATTTCATAAAATCATCAAAACTGTTTAAGTTAGGCGTTTTAATGAATGAAAAAGAAAATATTGAAAATTTAACAATTTTGGTGAAAAATGTCGGATAAAGAGGATTGTGAAAAATTAATCGAATTAATGAAACTTTCTGATGATTCTAAAGAGTATGAATGTGTTTTTGAAAATGGTCATTATTTTATTCGAGAACTTTCATTTTCTGAAGTTCAATCTAAAATTAAGGAAAAAGAACCTAAAATCGATCTTTCGTTAAAAACTAAATTTTGTATTTGGTATGAAAAAATAGCACCTTTAAATCATAAAAATTGGTTTAAAAATGATGCTGAATTTAAGATTACTGAAGTAAATAACAAATACAAATCTTCTTTTTATCATGACCTTTTTGAATTTGATTTAAATAATATAAACAACGAAATAGACATTATAAATCAAAATTTACGAAACAGAATAGCTACTATAGATAAATCTTTCTTGAATTATACTAGAATGACAGGAGGAATAGCTAAAGAAATAATTATTTATTATTTGGATTTCTTAAAAAATAAAAAATATGAAGAACTAGATGAAATTAACAATACATCTGATGATGAAATAGCTAATATAGATAAAAAAGATGAAGAAAAGTATTATTCCATTAATGATCACAATAAAATTCAAATCAATATCAACTCTGAAATTTCTCAAATCAAAAAGGCTTTTTATAATAACAAATCATTAAATGAGCCATTTTATATTTTTTTAGAAGAATTTTTTGATTCTATAACAATAATTCATGACGAAAACTCTATTCCTCAGGCAAACGATTTTGATAAAATTGTTAAACTTTGTGAAAATATAAAAGAAAGATCAATGACTGACGAAACAATTAAAGAAGCTTTTTCTTTTGGTTTTAGACAAGTAAAATATTATGTGGGTGCAGCTATTTATTTAAATTTGATTAAAATTTCAAATAATTATTTATCTAAAAGTGAAAAATATGTATTGAGTGAAAACGGAAAGGAAATTTTTAATTTAGAAAAAAATATCCGTGATTTATATTTATCAAAATTAATTTTACAACACCCTATTTTTAATAAAACAATGGAATACTATGTCAAACATAATACTATTCCTAAAAATTATATTATTATGAATTTTATGAAAGAATTGAATATAATATTGTCTGAAATTACATTATTAAGACGATCATCTACTGTTTCTCAATGGATAAATTGGATTTTAGAAACTAATAAATTAAATTATTCTTTTGACGAAAAAGAAGATATACAAAATGATGCTCAAATAATATTAACTGATTTTGATAAAGATGTTGATAAGATTGAACCAAAAGAAAATGATATTAACTTACACTTACACTTAAAAACTAAAGAAAACAGTCTCTATGGTTGGAAAAAGACAATTTTTAGAAAAATTAATGAATTAAATCAAGAAACATTCACTTTAAATGATTTATATGAAAGTAAATCAGACTTCCAAAATAAATATCCAAATAATTCAAAAATAGAACCAAAAATAAGACAAACTCTACAACAACTTAGAGATTTAGGACTAATTGAGTTCATTGGTAATGGCAACTATAAATTAACTTTTTATGAAAACAATATCTTAGAAAAAGAAGAATCTATAGAAAAGGATTTAAATAAAACATTAATAGAAGAAAAGAATTATAATCAATTGAATTTAACTAAAATCAAAAATAGATTTAATTATATTGAACTCTCTGATAAAATAGCTTTTAAGATATATAATTTAAAAAAAGAAAATATATTAACTCCAGCAAGAGTAAGAAGTATAAAAACATTTTTATCAGAATTAAAGGAAATTTCTCAAAATTTAAATTTAAAAACAGAATACAATGACTTAATTTTATCTTTTTATTTAGAATTAATTGAATTAGAATCAACAAGGGGAAGAAGTATTCAAGAAATTTTAATTGCTTTAATAAATATAGTAAATAAATTAAATTCAGACCCTGTTTATTTAAATGAATTATCTGATGTCTCTCAAATTGATAAAAATTTAATTTCAAAAACATCAAAAGAATTAGCTAAAATTTTAAATATAAACATACCATTAACTAAAAGCACAGATTACTTGCCAAGAATAATTAAAAAATTAGAATTATCAGAAGAAATAAAAATTAAAACTGAAAATCTTATTAATAGTTTAGATAAAAATGAAATTTCAGGTAAAAATCCATATGTTTTGGCTATGGTTTGTTTATTTTATGCATTAAAAGAATCTAATATTAATATAACTCAAGAAGAATTTTCTAAATTAGTAAATATTAGTGTAATTACTATAAGAAAAAATTATAATGACTTAAAGATTAGACTTAATCAATTATCGGATTTTTATTCTAACAATGAAGTTTATGATAATAATTTTAGAGAAAGTGATAATGAATTACTTCAAAATAAAAATATTGAATCAATTAATAAGGATACAGATTTAAAAGAAAATCATAACTATAATGTAGATAAAAAAATCCAAAAAGTTGATGATTCGCTAATAGAAGATAAAAAATTATCTAAAATACCTACAGATAATCTTATAACTGGTGAAAAAGAAGAAAAAATAGCTAAAACATATAAATTTATTGAAGAAAAACATACTGTTTCTAAATCTAATAAAATAGTTTCATTTAAATTTTTAGATGAAGAATATAATACTAGTCATTCAAAAAAATTACTAACTATTTTATTAGCTATTTTATATGAAAAACATAGTGTTGATTTTTATAAAATATCTAATTTACATGGAAGAAATAAACCTTATTTTAGCAGAAGTCCTCAGGAATTAATAGCTGGGAAGTTAATTCTTGGAACGGATATTTATGTAGAAACAAACAGAGGAACTAATGATATTATTAGATTTTCATATAAAATAATAAATTTATTTGGATATTCTAAAGAGGATTTAGAAATTTTTCAAGAAGATGATATAAACTTAGTACAAAATGAAAATATTTCTATAGAAACTAATAACAACTCTATAAATTCTAATAATGAAAGAACAGATAACTTAAAAAATGAAGAAAAATTAAACAAAAACCATGAAGATTTTAATGTTATAAGAAAACCTAAAGAATCTGTTTATGGATTTAAATTTTTAAATGATATATATAAAACAAGGTTTTCTAGAGATTTATTTATTAAACTGTCAACTATTCTATATGAAAAACATGAACCTGAATTCAATAAAGTATTAGAATTTCATGGTAGATCAAATCCATATTTTTCTAAAGACCCTGAGCCATTAAGAAGCCCAAAGTTAATTTCAGGAACAGATATTTACCTTGATTCACATGGTTCAACAAAATATCTAATTAACAAATCTTATAAGCTTTTAGATTTATTTGGTTATTCTAAAAATGATTTAGAAATCTATAGAGAAAGTGATAAAGATTTATTTGAAGAGGATTTAAATAATAAGGGAAATTCATTAAAAATAAATAATGAAAAACATTTAAATGATTTTGAAGATGATTTTAATTTATTCCAAATCAATAGAGAGAATATAGGTGAAATTTCAGATGAAGAAATTCTAAGAAAAATAGCTGAAAATCATGTGGAAGTACTTATTCGCATTTTAGCTCTTGAAAAAATATCTAATCAAACATTCTTAAAAGAAATTGCAGAAAATAATAACAATAATATTCTTGGTTTAATGGCTAAAAGAAAACTTATAAATTAATGCTCATGCACATTAGATAGCTCTTTTATATTTACATATTTAGTTTTTTCTTTCCCAAGATTTTATTTTACATTTTACATCTGTTATTGTTCCATTTTTAATTGGTCTATCTTTAAATGCTAGGGCAATTAATGAAACATTGCTGTCTTCAAAGGGTAAATAATATTCTTTATCATATATTTGTTTGAAACTCTCATTAATTAAAGAATCTAATGATTTATTTTCATTTTCTGTGTATTTAATTTCAATTATGGCTACATGATCATCATTTTCTACTAAAACCCCATCAATTATTCCATGGCTTATAGTTTTTTCTCCATTCATTTCCATGCCCATTTCATCTAACCATGCTAAGAAAATTGCAGAATATAATTTCCACTTTTCAGGATTCTGTTCACTTAATTTAAGGTTAAGAGGTAATCGTGCAAATTTTATTCTTAATTTTTTAGCTAGTTTGTCACATTCTTTGTTTTTAATCCAATCCCACATATCTTTTTCAAGGATATTAAATTCCTCTTTAAGTTCATCTATATACATATTTGTAAGATTATCTTTGTAAGCTTGTTCTACCTCAAAGTTAGGTATTTTAAGAGAAAAATAAACAAGATCATTTTTAATAAATTCTTTATCTATTGTTAAATAACCAGTTTGAAAAAGTAAAGCTGTTTCTTTAATGTTTAATAAATCAATAGCATCTAAATCTGTTGCTTTTAAAGATGTTTTTGAGGTATAATCTGTTGAAATTTTTTTATGTTTAAATATTTCAGCTAAAAATGATGGTGTTCCAGTGCCATACCAAAAACTTGAAAATTCCTTTTGAGATAAAGCCCTAAGAGTGGAATAAGGATTAAAAAGTCTATTTATCCCGTCCCAACTATAACCATCATAGAAATGATTAACTTTATCTAATACATTTTCATATGATTCATTATTTTCATTTGAAATGGCTTGAATATGGTTATGATAATAAGTTTCTAATTCTTGATGAGTTATACCACAAATAGTTGAATAATCATTATCTAAAGTAAGTTCTGTTAGGTTATTTATTGTTGAAAATATTGAGGTTTTTGTAAACTTAGTAATACCTGTGAAAAAAACAAATTCTAAATATTTTTCACTTATCTTTAAAACATTATAAAATTCTTGAAGTATTTCCCTATTTTTATCAGCTATTTTTAAACTACTAATATTTTTAATTATAGGTGCATCATATTCATCAATTAAAACAACAACCTTGTTTTTATTCTTTTTAGATAATTTTTCAATTAATTGGGAGAATTTAAGCACATAAGAAGCATCTTCAATTAAATCTAAATTGTTATCTGCACCAATCTTTTCAATCAACCTTAAAAGATCCTTTTTGAAGTCATCGGGACTTTCATTTGACACTTGTTTCATGGATATTCTTATAACTGGATATTTCTTCCACTCCCAAGTATTAAATTTATTATAAATATAAGTATCTTTAAATAATTCTTTCTTTCCTTTAAAAAAATTTTCTAATGTTGAAACAAATAATGTTTTACCAAATCGTCTTGGGCGAGAAAGAAAATAATAAGTCTCACCATAATCTATCATCTTTGCTATAAACTTTGTTTTATCAACATAAATCTTATTTTTTTCTATTAAGGTATCGAATTCAGCTATTCCTAAAGAGAGTCTTCCCCTAATATCTTCCACCAAATCACCTCCTAAAAATTATAAGACTATAATGTTTAAATTGCTTTTGATCAAACTTTTTTTAAAAGTTTGTATTTATTATAACTATGCCATTTATATTATAATTATGATATTTATACTATATATAAATTACTAATTAAATTAAATTTTTTTAAAAAATCTTTGAATGCAAAGATATTTAAAGTCTTTTTGAGCTTTCAAAAGAGCACACTTTTATATAATCAGTAGTTCGTAAAGTATTTTTGCATTTAAATGGTTTTTTGTTTTTATTCTTTTTTTTATCAATTAATTTTTTCATGTTCTGTTTGAATTTGTTTTAATTTAGTGTAACTTTAAAAGAAATTTCATGAGCTTTTTATTATACTCTATAATTATTTTATTCATATTTTCCTCATAATATTTATATTTTGGTATTTTCTTATTATGTTTCTATTTTTCATGCTTCAAATGAGGATTAATTTTGTAAAAATCATTATAAATTTTATGATAATGTCAAGAATTTTACTGTTTTATAATGCCCTATTTTCTTTAAAAAATTGAGTTCTTGAATTTTTTCCAGCAAGTATGGTAAATTTTTGGACTTAATAAAAAAAATTTTATTTTGATATAAAATTTAAAATCATTTAAACTTTCCATTTTAAATTTTGAAAGTTTTGAAAATAAATTTAATTTATTCATATATCTTATCAAATCATCATAAGGATAATTTATAAAAAATAGATACATAAGATTACCAAAAATACTTTTAGGAATCCTAGATGTAATTATTAAATTAGAAAGTTCTTCTAAATTAAGAAGAGAATAGTAATCAGATACTTTTTCTAAAATATTAACAAAATTAAATCGTTCAATAGAAAGATTTGAGGTGGTTGAGGTGGTTGATTGTGTGTAAAAATAGCTAAATTCATCAACTAAAGCGAAATTTCCATGAACAGATGCTTTCAAGAAAAATTCTGTGTCTTCTCCATAAACTTCATTTTCATTAAATATTATCTCATTATTTTTTAAAATCTCGTGATTATACATTATTTGAGAAAAACTAAAAGGAATTTTCATTAAAAGTTCTAATTTAAGAAATTCACAAGAAGACATTTGTGAAATACCTAATATATTTTTGTATTCATTACCTTTCATTAAATAATTACCTTTCTCATCTACTTTCATCATTTTTGTAAAAGAGAAATCAGAATTAGTATGAATAATAGAATCATGGAGTTTTTTAAGATGATTTTCAGAAATGTAATCGTCAGCGTCCACAAAACATATATATTTGCCTTTAGCTATTTTTAATCCATTATTTCTAGCAGAGCTAACACCTAAATTTTTTTGATTAATTATTTCATGCTTAATTTTTGAAAAAGTAAGTAGCTTATTGGCTATTTTAAGAGTATTATCTGTAGATCCATCATTGATAAAAATTATCTCAAATGATGAGAAATTTTGATCGATAATAGAACTTAAACACCTTTCAATAGAATTTTCATTATTGTATGAAGGCACAATAACACTTACTTCAATGTCTTCCAAGCTTATCATCTCATTTTAATCTAAATCAAATCGTTTGTATTAAGACCATAATTATTATTAATTACTATAATTATTATTAAGATCATTAGTTTATTATTAATATTATTATTTTATATTAAGGTTATTATTTTATCATTATATTTTCCTATATACTAATAATTTCTTATTCTTACTTATTATATATTCCATGATAGGATTGTTTTACCAAAACTAGAATGGTAATCTTCCTCAAAAGCATGATTTAAATCTTCAAGAGCATTAATATCTATTTTTAATGATATGATATTTTCTAAGTAAGAAATAATTTTAGGGTATTTCTTTAAAATAGCTATTGTATTTTTAAAGTCATCATATTCACTTCGACTAATCCCATATAAAACTAATCCTTTTTCTAAAACTTTTCTTGTTTCAATATTAATAGAATACTCTGAAACTCCCAATAAAGCTAAGCTACCTTCAGGATTTGTATAGTTGATAATTTGTGATATGGCAGATTGAGATTTTTCTCCACCAACACACTCAAACCCATGATCCACCTTTAAATTTTTAGGGATTTCGTGAATTAAATAAAATTTGTCAATAAAAGAAAAAAAACTAGATTTTTCTTTATCTTTTCCAAAGACATAAATAGAAGAATCTGGGAAGGAGAATCTTAAAAACAATGAAACAATATACCCCATATTTCCATCACCCCATACTCCAATCGATTCTTTTTTTGTTTTTGAAAATTGCTTAAATTTAGAAATTGCATGGACAGCAACACTTAAAAGTTCTATAAAAGATGAAACCTCTAAATTAAATGTTTTAGGAATTTTTAATATTCTATTTTCATTTAAAACTACATATTCTTTTAAAAACCCATCTGTATCACTAGACATGAATTTACTAGAATATAAATAATTGCCTGCAATTATATTGTCCTCTTCATATAAAATGTTAGGAATCATGACTACAATATCACCATTTTTAAAATCATTACTTTTAGAATAGATAACTTCTCCAATACCTTCATGTACAAGAGCCAAAGGTAGTTTTTCATTTAAAATAGCATTTTCCCGTTCCCCCCTATAATATCTTTGATCCGCTTTACAAATAGAAAGGTAATAAGGTCTAATTAAAACTTCATTCTTAGAGACATTTATTTCTTCAAAACTTTCCTCAAATATTTTAGGTGATTTGAGGCGATAAATAGTATTTATCACAGTAAATCCTCTTTTAATATCGCATTTGCTAGTTTTAAATCATGTGTATAAGTAATTTTAATATTTAAAGGCTCTCCATTAATTAAAAATACTTTTTCTCCCTTTTTAATAAATATATTGGCAGCATCAGTCAAAGTTTCCTTTTCATCATCTGAAAGTTCATTATATAACTTTTTTAGTTTTTTCAATGAAAAAGATTGAGGAGTTTGACCTTGGAATAACTTGTTTCTATTAGGAATTGAATCAATAAATTCGCCATTTGAGCTATTTACAATAGTGTCTGTTGCAGGAATTACAGTGTCACAGGCATCATGTATTTTACTATATTTAATATTTTCTTCTAAAATCCTATGACTTATAAAAGGACGAACCGCATCATGAGTTATAATCTTGTTATTATCATCAATACTGTAGTTAGTTTCTAGATAATCAACTGCTCGCATAATAGATTCATTTCGAGTATTTCCTCCTTTAATTACTACAATTTTTTCAGTTTCTCCAATATACTGTCTTATTAAATCATTGGTATGATTTACCCAATTATTACTACAAGGAACTACAATTTTTTCAATTTTGTTATTTACAAAAAATTTTTCAATGGTATGGATAATAATTGGTTTTTCACCTAGGAGTAAATATTGTTTTGGTTTTTTAGTATTACCCATTCTATTACCAATTCCTCCTGCTAAAATAGCTGCAAAAATCACTACATCTCCTCCATACAGATTGTTAATGAATATATGATTTATTATAAAAATTAGATTTTTATTGATTAATAAGTATTTATTAATGTTTAATTTGATATTCTATTTATAATATATCTACTAATGAATTTAATATTAATTAAATACTAAATTTACTAATGAATTTAATATCATTTTAATATTATATTTAATAATGTATTTAATTCAGATCCCTAATTTATGTAAATTTTTAATGGCTAGCTCTAAATCATTTTTTGTATCTATTTCATAAGCATCAACAATATGACACTTTAAGGGCAAATATTTTTTCAATGCTTCAAAAATATATCCATCATTTTCAGAAATTAAAATGTCTTTAAGGTATAAAATTCCTCCAAACTCATAATTTGATTTAATATTTCTTTGAAAATCTTGAACCATATTTTTAGACTCATCTATCGTTGCAAAAATAGTATCTTCCGTTTTAGCTTTTGTCACTCCAATAAGAGATTCATTATTGCATTTTTCAATGAATTTCTCAAAATCATTTTTATTGAAAATAATATCTCCAAGAATTAATAAATAAGGTTCTTTAAGATCTTTAACAGCTAAATATACGCTATATGCTGTAGAAGTAGTTCTAAAATCAGGATTTCTTATAAATGTTATATCCTCTCTAACTTTTTTCACATGTTCTATTACTTTTTCTTCTTGAAATCCAACTACTATTCTAATGTCTTGAATGTCTTTTAAACGATCTAAATGATAATCAATTATTCTTTTATCGCCTACTTTTACTAATCCTTTTGTAGTATTAAATCCTAGTCTTGACCCAACGCCTGCCATGATTATAACTGCATGTTTAATACTTTGCATGAATTTTCCTCATAAATTATAATATTCACTTAAATTATATTTATTTATCCACTTAAATTCAATATTAGATTAAGTATCTAGTTAAATATATATAAATTTTTCTAAATTTGAACATTATGTAAAGTTAAAAATTTTTATAATAATGATTTTTATAAAAATCATGAAATAATCTTTTGTATTCTGTATATCAATAAACTTTTTTCAATACAAAATTTATACTTTTTCTTAATTTGACACTAATTATTAATAAATATTTATAAATAATATTTATAAATAATATTATGAATAAGAAATAATAAATTATAATCTATAATATAATCTATAATATAATAAGTTATACTATACTATAATAAATATAATAAATTTATAATAAAGAATGATAAAAAAATGAAAATATTTGGAGTTATATTGTGAAGATTAAATATGAATACGATAAATTATTAGGAATTGGATTATCAATTATTAGTATAATAGCTTTTATATCAGTATTTTTTTATCTTAATAAAACAATGGGAATGGATTCGCATTTTACACTATATAAAGTTGTTACATTACCATTTAATCAAATGATAAATCAGATTGTTATTGATGTTCATCCTCCATTGTACTATTTTATAGTTTATTCAATATTTCAGGTTTTAACTTTTCTTAAAATTTCTTTTGATCCAATAATTGTAGGAAAAATATCTTCAATGATTCCTATTGGATTATTAGTAATATTTAGTTTAACTAAATTAAAAAAAGAATTTGGATGGTTATTTGCAGGTATTTTTTCAATATGTATGGCAACCTTACCTAATTTCATGTTTTATGGAACAGAAATTAGAATGTACACATGGGGACTCTTATTTATAACATTATCATTCTTTTATGCTTACAAGATTACAAAAAATTCAAATTGGAAAAATTGGGCTTTACTAATAATATTTTCAAGCTTAAGTCTTTATACACAATATACTACTGTAGAAATATTATTTGCTATATTTTTAGTACTGTTAATTTGGTTAAGCATTTATAATAGAAAAGGAATTAAAAAATGGTTTTTATCTTTAATTATCATAGCTGCTAGCTTTATACCATGGATTCCTACTTTAATATTCCAAATACAACATGGTGCTGCAAGTTGGATTGATCCCCCTTCATTACACTATTTAAAATATACACTAGCATTTATTTTTTCATCTAGTCATGAATTTTCTAAATCATCAATTTTACTGATAATTGCTTTTCTAGTTTTAATAGTGTACTACATTTACACTACAAATAAGAATAATGAAACTAAAAAGTCCAAGACAAAAAAATTTTCAATAAAAAATTTAATAAAAAAAGAAGATTTTCTCGCTATGGGGATCTTAGTTTTCATTTTATTCTTGATTATTGGAATTGTAGTTTCATATCTTATTGTTCCAAACTTTTTAGCAAGATACACTTTTTTATGTTTTGGTGTATTATGGTTATCTTTCACATATCTTTTAAGCAAAACATATAGCAAAAAAATAATTTTTATCCCAATAATAGTAATTTTACTCTTATCCTCTGCTTGTGCTACAACATATTACATAGATAACCAAAAAAATAACCTAATTGCTTCAGAGGATTATGATTCATTTATTAAATCTATAGACCACAATAATACTATAATAATTACAACTGTTAAAGATAGACAAAAAATCATCAATAGATATGGACCAGAACACCTAAGAGGAAATGCATACTTATATCTTACAGAAAAATCGAAAGGGGCAAGTGAAAAAGCTATTTTAAGTAAGCAAATGCTACTGAAAAAAATTGGAGATGGATTAGATAATGATAAAACTATTTTTCTACTTACTACTAAAAAATATTCCAAAAAAGTTAGAAAAATATTGGAAAAGAATGGTTATAAACTAGTAAAATTTAAAAATATTCATAAAACTGGAGATATACAGAAAAAATACCCTAAGATCATTTATAAAGTTGAAAAAAATAGTTGATTTTCCATTACAACTATTTTTTTATGTTAATTTTCTAAATTCAACTTTTAAATTCAACTGAATAAACTAATACATATGTTTATTAATTATTACTTATAATAATATTTTTATGGTTAATTATAATAAAAGAGAATGGTGGATAGATTATTCTAAGTTTATTGCTATTTTTCTTATAGTGGTTATTCATTTAATATATACATTTACAACTTTTGGAATAAAAACAGGATATGAAACACAGATGATATTAAAATTTGGATATTTATTCCATGTCCCTATATTTTACTTTGTTTCAGGATATCTTTATAAAGACATTCTTCCTAAAATAGCTATAAAAAAATATTTCAAACGATTAATTGTTCCTTTTTTCTTTTTTGGCTTAATTGGGATTATTTTAACATTATTAACTTATATTAATTATCTTAATAATAAAAATATTATTTTTTATTTCTTTAAACTCTTATTCACATTGATCTTACAAAAATCTTCTATATACAATCCTAATGGAACAATATGGTTTTTATTGGCATTGTTTGAAGTCATAATTTTCTTTTCTTTAATTAATTCTAAGATTAAAAATAGCTACTCTGTAAAATTAAAAGAATTTTTTTCAATAAAAATTAAAAAAGAAATTTTAATTATTTTCATTATAATTCTTTTAAATTTGATTCTATTTATCCTAAATTATTTTCATATAACCATATTTTTTTGTGTTGATGCAGCAATAATTGGATTGAGTTTTTTTTATACTGGTTACCTATTTAAAGCTAAAGGAATGATTGACTATTTTAAAAATAAAAAGAAAAATGTTTTATTCTTAGTGCTGTTTTTAATCATTGCTCTTTTATCTTATGCATCACATTCATCTATTAAGTTTTATGCTGGGAAATGGACAGGAAATCTAATTTTTGCATATATTGGGTCATTTTCTGGTATTTTTCTGGTAGTTGCTTTTACAAATATTATCTCTAACATAAATAATAAGTTGATTTATCTTATTTCTATTAATACCTTGACAATAATGGGTTTAGAGAAATTTCTAAGGAGAGGAGTTACTTTTGCTTTAAATGGTATTTTTATAAAAATCCATCCACTTATTGGCTTATGTGTTATTACTTTCCTTATTTTACTAATATCTGTATTTGTTGCAACTTTAATTAATAAATTTTATCCCAATTTAATTGGAAATCCACCCAATAAATAATAAAAACATTGAACTGTATATTTGTTTTATATTTGCTTATATTTATTTCATATTTGTTTATATTGTTTTATATTTGTTTTATTTAAACTCTGAATTAGTGAATATTATGATTAATCATGTGATTTAAATGTTCTGGACAATAAGAAAAGAAAAAGGGAAGCTTAAAAATATTTATAAAATATATAAAGCAAGAAAAAAAATAAAAATCCTCAAGCTATTTGATGAAAGATACTATTTAAAAAAGTACCCCCACATAAAGAAATCAAGATTAGATCCATTGACACATTATTTATACTATGGATATAAAGAAGGTAAACATCCTAACATGTACTTTGATGAAAAATATTACTTAAAAAAGTATCCTGCAGTTAAAAAAGCTAAAATGAATCCTTTAATACATTATGCATTATATGGAAAAGAAGAAATGAAATATCCTAATGAAAAAATAGAAAATATTAAATTTGACGAAAATTATTATCTAAAAAAGTATCCAGATGCTAAAAAATCAAAAGTAAATCCAGTAGAACACTACTTAGAATTTGGAGAAAAAGGAGGTAGATATCCCAATAGAGAAATAGAAATTTTAAATAATATTAATCCTAAAAAACCAAAATTAAAAAAAGACTTTAAAATATCCATAAAAATACCTGTTCCAAAAAAATATTTCAAAGGTTGGGGAGATTACTACTTTTCATTATCATTAAAAAAAGAATTTGAAAAAAGAAATATTAAAACCGAAATTCATTTTATAGAAGAGTGGTATAAATCGAATTATGCAGATCTTGTTATAGTATTAAGAGGAATAACTCCATATATAACAAATAAAAATCAATATAACATAATGTGGAACATATCACATCCTGACATGGTAAGTAACAATGAGTATGAAGACTATGATTTAGTTTTCACTTGTTCTGAAACTTATACCAATGAATTAAAAGATAAAGTCAATGTTCCAGTTGAAACACTTTTACAATGCAGTGATGAGGAAATTTTCTTCCCAGAAAAGTCAAGTAAATACCAATCTGAACTATTATTTATTGCTAACACAAGAAAAGTATTTAGAAAAATAATTAAAGATTTAGATTTAGATAAGAATTTAAATAAGAACTTAAATAAGGATTTAGATTATTTTAAATATAATATAAAAATCTATGGAAAAGGATGGGAAAATTTTATAGATAAAAAATACATATATGGTAAAAATATAGCTCACTCGGAATTAAATAAATATTACTCTTCATCAAAGATTCTTTTAAATGATCATTGGGAAGACATGGCAAAAAAAGGATTTGTATCCAATAGAATTTTTGATGGATTTGCTTCAGGAGCATTTATAATTTCAGATAAAGTTAAAGACATGGATAAAATCTTTGGAGAGTCTATTGTAACTTATTCTAAAAAGGAAGAGCTTAATAAACTTATAGAATACTATTTAAATAATAAAAAAGAGAGAGAAAAGAATATTAAAAAAAATAGAGAAATTATTTTAAATAACCACTTGTTCAAACATAGAGTTGAATCAATTTTAGATTTTGTTCTAAAGAATTGGGTTTAAACAAAAACAGCATGATTAATAATTCTCCTTTAGTTTCTGTAGTAATATATTACCTAAAATTTATAACATATATAGTTTATATTGGAAAGTTTAAAAACAAATTATAAAATAATTATAATTTAGTTTTATACTGTTAAAATTGCATATTCTCACATATCTGCAATTAGTAAATCATTATTTTTATCAAAAATAAATTTACCAATCCATTTTTTTGTAAATGATTTTTTATCTACATTTTCATAAAATAATCTTTCGAAATTTTCTATTAAAAATTCTTCATTCACAATAAATTCTGTAGATAGTTCTTTTTTTATAGTTCTCCATACTTGTTAAATTGGATTAAGTTTAGGAGAGTATTTAGGTAAGTGTATAAGAGTTATGTTAAGATATTTACAAGTTTCTTTTAGTGTTATTGCATGGTGAACAGGATAGTTATCTAGTACGACCACGGTTTCTATTTCTTGTTTAATTTGGCTTTCTAAAGGTTTTAAAAGTTCTTTATAGGCTATTTCTAATATTTCTTCAAGTTTCTTTTTATTTGCTTTTTCATATTTTTTTGACATTTTAGGTTTTTCTATGTATTTTTTTAAGTCTTTTATGATTATTTTTTTAGTTTTTTCAGGAAAAATGTGATTTAATACGATATTCATTAATTCTGAGTTATCAAATTCATTTTTTTCTAATTCTTCTATGATTTGAATAATTTTTAGTTGTTCATACTGTAATATTTCTGATAATCTGTTGATTAAGAAGTTATTTTTTGAATTTATAGTCTATTACTAAACTTTTTGCATATTGAATCCACTTTGTTTATATATAAATTATTAATTTAATGAAATTTATTAAGTAATTGACTATATTTGTAATAATTCTATAAAAAACTTTATCATTTCTTTTTTTTTCGAGAGTTAGGTGGGAAACTTATGTATGACTTTCCATTTATGGATTGTACTCCTATTCCTGTTCTTGAAAATCTCATAGGGTTTTTCTTAAGTGTATTTTTTTCAGATATTTTGCAAATTGTTGTAGGTGAGTTAGAAAGGTTTTGGCAGGCTACTTGATCTAAAACAAATAGTTTACAGTTTTTTAGATTATAAAATCTTAGTTTTTTTTTAATATGATTTCTGCATCGTTAGGCATTTTAAAATATAAGATATAACCTTTTTTATAGGAATATCCTAGTTTTTTCACTATTACAGGTATTCTGCTCGTTGAATAATCAATGTTGAATTCTTTTTTTATAATTTCATGAATTTTACGAGTGTTTAGAAAACTTTCGTTGATCATTATTTCCTCTAGTTTTTTGAATTGTTCTTCAGTTAATTTAGCTTTACGCCCACCATTTTTGTATTTTAGGGTATAAATTTTCATATCCGCCTTCGTTCCATTCATCTAACCATCTATGTCCAGTAGATAATGCAATTTCCATTAATTCCACAGCTTCATCAACCGTTTTCCCGTTATACAAAAACCTGATAAAAAACAATTTTTTTAAAACATCAGCTTTCTGTTGATGTCTATTGATAAGTTTATTCAAACGAATTTTCTTAATACACTTTTTAGCTTTCTTTTGTATTTTATTTGCCACAAATATAATATGTTAAACATTGCTTTTAAGCTTTCCGATTTAAACAATACTTAAAAATAAATAACTAAACTTTAACACAAAAAATGTAAATAAACTTAAAAGTTTTTAGAGTGTTTCAATAGTTAATAATTCAAAAATAAAAATAAATTAATATTTAATATTAAATTTAAAATTTCTATAAACAATAATATAATTTTAATAATTACTGATAAAATGAGAAAATTTAAGCTAAAATCAAACTATAATCCATTAGGTGACCAACCAAAAGCTATTAATTCATTAGTTAATGGAATAAACAAGGGATTACATGAACAAACATTACTTGGTGTGACAGGTTCAGGTAAAACATTTACAATGGCTAATATTATAGAAAATGTTCAAAAGCCAACTTTAGTAATATCTCACAATAAAACTTTGGCTGCTCAACTTTATGAAGAATTTAAAGTGTTTTTTCCAGATAATGCAGTTGAATACTTTGTTAGTTATTATGATTACTATCAACCTGAGGCATATGTCCCTAGAACAGATACATTTATAGATAAAGAAGCATCAATCAATGAAGAAATTGATATGATGAGACATTCTGCAACACAGTCTCTTCTTTCTCGTGATGATGTTATTGTAGTTAGTAGTGTGTCCTGTATTTATGGTATTGGCTCTCCTGATGACTATGGGGAATTTAAGCTATTTATTTCAAGAGGAGACATTATTTCTCGTGATGAAATACTTTCAAGATTAGTACATATGCAGTATGAGAGAAATGATATTCAATTTGCTCCAGGCCAATTTAGAGTTCGCGGAGATGTTGTTGAAATCCATCCAGTTCATGGTGAGGATCCAATAAGAATAGAGCTATTTGGGGATGAAGTTGATTCAATAGCTTATGTAAATAGAGTTACAAATAAAAAAATTGAAGACTTAGAAAAAATAATGATTTATCCAGCAAAACACTTTGTTGTACCAGAAGAACGAATGAACCAAGCTCTTAAAGAGATTGGATTAGAATTAGACTCAAGATTAAAAGAATTAAATTCACAAAACAAACTTGTTGAAGCTCAAAGGTTGGAACAAAGAACAAAGTTTGATATAGAAATGTTAGGTGAAATGGGATATTGTCCAGGTGTTGAAAATTACTCACTTCATCTATCAGAAAGACAATGGGGAGAAATGCCATATACTTTACTTAAATATTTCCCAAAAGAATTTTTAACAATAATTGATGAATCTCATGTTACAGTTCCTCAAGTTAGGGGCATGTTTAATGGGGACAGATCAAGAAAGGAAACATTAGTTGAACATGGTTTTAGATTGCCTTCTGCTAAAGAAAATCGACCATTTATGTTTCATGAATTTGAAAAATCTGTTGATCAAGTATTGTATGTCTCAGCCACACCTGGTGAATACGAGTTAAGTAGAAGCTCAAATATTGTAGAGCAAATTATAAGACCAACTGGTTTAGTTGATCCTAAGATTATTATTCGCCCAGTTAAAGGTCAAGTTGAAGATTTATTGTCTGAAGTTAGAATTAGAGCAGAAAAAAACCAAAGAGTTTTGGTCACAGCTCTTACAAAGCGAATGTCTGAAGATTTAACTGATTACTATGCTAAAATAGGTGTTAAGGTTAGATATCTTCATTCAGAAATCGATACTTTAGAGAGAATTGAGATTATTGATGATTTAAGAAGAGGAGAATTTGATTGTTTAGTTGGTGTAAATCTCCTTAGAGAAGGATTAGATTTGCCTGAGGTTTCACTTGTAGCTATTTTAGATGCAGATAAAGAAGGGTTTTTAAGAAGTGAAACATCTCTTATTCAGACAATTGGTAGAGCTGCAAGAAATGTTGATGGTCATGTTATAATGTATGTAGATGATATGACTGATTCTGTAAAAAAAGCCATTGATATAACAAATAAACGAAGACAACTTCAGTTAGAATATAATAAAAAACACAATATAACTCCTAAATCTACAAAAAGAACTTTAAAACCAAAAGAAGAAAACAATGAATCAAAAATAGCTAAAGGATTTGATATTAAGAAATTGAAAAAAGATGAATTAGAAATTCTTGCTATGGATTTAGAATCGGATATGAAAGAAGCTGCTCAAGAATTAGACTTTGAAAAAGCAGCTAAAATCCGTGATCAATTAATAATAATTAAAGGGATAATGAAATAAAGGTTAATTATTTATTGTTCTGATAATGCTACTTTAATGATTATTTAATAGCTGTTGTAATAATCATGTACATTGTTTTCATTATAACATTAATGTTAATTTTATATGGTGTTTTGAAGTCCATGAAATTTTGACTTTAATACAATATTTTTTTATAGTTTTTATGGGATATAATTTGTGAAAATTAAAAATACAATTTAATAATTATTTTGAATGAATTTAAAGACATTACAAACCTATATTTAATAACAAAAGATGTAATGTATTCCAATAATAATAACATTTTTAAACCTACTTATTTAATCAATTATGTTGATAATTTGCATTTTTTTAATTTCTCAAAATAATAGAAAGTTATATAAGATATAAAACCATAATTTACTTTTATATGTATAATTAATTTATATAAATATCTAACTCATAAACTAACTAATTTATGTAGTGTAATCTTATATTATTTTGAGGTGAAAAAATTAGATTAAATGGGAAAATATTATTACTTGCATTGATTTGTATATTTTTTATTAGTGTGAGTGCAAGTTTTGCAAGTGAAACAAATACAAATAACGTGGAAAATAATACAAATACTAGTAGTAGTGTAAGTGATGATAGTAAAAATAGTATAGTAAATGCTGTCACATCTACGAATAAGGTTAAAGCTGCTGGTGAAGCTGTTTCATTAAGTCAAAATCAAATACTCCTTGCATCAAAAGCAGTGAACAGTTATATTAACAAATACAAAAAACTACCAAACTATGTAACTATATCTGAATCTAAGTTCTCCATGTCTGAATATTTAAATCTCTTGTCTATGACCATATACAATAAGTATAATAAAAAAACATCAGCAATAACTATAAAGTATAATATTAAAAATCCAACAAAAGCAAGCGGAGTAAATATAAAAGGAAAACTTACAAAAGCCCAATATTATAGCTATTCAAAAAATATAATAACATACATTAAAAAGTATAATAAAAGTCCAAATTATATTTCAACTAAACTTGGCAAAATGCAGTATCAAACAGGGATATATACACTTAACAAAGTAGCATACTATACAGCAACTCATAGTGGAAAATTACCATCTACACTTAATTTAAATATTGCAAAAACACATAAACTAAATAAAAACCTTCCTAAATATCAAAGAACCCAAATTAGTGCTTCTAATAGTAATAGTAATAATAATAATAATAATAATAATAATACTCAGAAGGGTTTAAATACTAAATTATTAGGCTCAAATGACAAAGGAAAAGTTGAATTAATTGATGTATTGGGTAATGTTGGCTCAAAAAGGAAAATAGCATATGTTATTGGATTGCATCCTCTTGAATCATATGTTCATAGTTCTTTATATAATACAATTGTTTCAAAAAGTACTAATTTAAAATATTCTTATTATATTTATAAGATAAATGTTACAAAAGATGCTTCAGATTATGATAAAGGAAGAATGAATGGACAATTGCTTGCCCAAGAATTTGTTTTGCCTCATATACTTACTCAAAATTACAATATAGTTATTGATATACATTCCAATAGAGGAACTCTAAATGGAGGATCTTATAACAAAACAAATTTTATTTTTGCCCCTTTAAACCATAGTGCATCTAAAAAAATTGCAGAAGACATTATAAAACAGATTCCAAAATTAGTGTATTATTATCCAAGTTCTCAAACAAGTACTCCTTACCTCACTAATACTTTAGTAAATGGGGGGATAAATACAATAATATATGAAACTTATATGTATGAAGATTCTGCAACTACAAACCGATTGATAAATGAATTAACAAATAAAATAGATGCATATTCCTTTAGTAATTCTAATTCTACATCTACTAATCTTGCTTTAAATGACATTATTGATGCTGCATCCAGAATAAAAGCTTACACTGAATCTAATGGAAAATTACCTAGCTATGTGCTTATAAATGGTAAAGAATGGGGAATGCCAGACTTTTTGTATTTACTTTCTAATGCTATTGTGAATATTAACAAAGGAACTTATTCTAATATTCCAGCTATAAGTGTTGGTTCCCCACCTAGTCCTAGTGGTGCTAAAATTACAGCTAATTTGTTAAAAGCAAATTATGTTGATTTAGCTTATAGAGTTTCAGTTTTTATAAAAACCAATAAAAAAGCTCCAAATTATGCAAGTTCAGACTTTGGGAATATACACTATTACTCATTGGTTTACGAGCTTTCAAAAGTTCTCAACTACCATAAAAACAATGGAGCATTACCTAATTCCTTATCTATAAATACTAGTGGTCTTACAAGTATTGATAATGGAATTTCTGGCTCAATAACACCTAATGAAGAGTTATCACAATATTTAGGGGCTACTATGCGTTGTCAAGTGAATGATAGTTCTATACAATCATTAGCGAAGAAATTAACTAGTGGATTATCTACAGATTTATCAAAAGCAACAGCGATATTTAATTATGTGAGAGACAGTATAAAGTACAAGTTTTATTTTGATTCTTTTGATAGTACTGGAGCAAAAGGAGCTATAACTAAAGGTTGGGGAAATTGTGTTGATAAAACACATTTATTAGTTGCTCTTTTAAGAGTAAATGGAATAGCTGCAAGATATGTCCATGGCGAATGTGCTTTTACAAGTGGTGTATTGGGGCATGTTTGGGCAGAAATATACCTTGATGGTAAATGGGTTATTGCAGATACAACTCATTCAAGAAATAAGATAGGGGTTGTAACTAATTGGAATATAAAAACATATAAGCTTAAAACAGGTCGAGTAGCAGAAATTACTTTTTAAATTTTTACTTTTTATTTAGTTTAGTCCTATTACTCAAAAAGTGTGACATACAATTCATTTTTTTTTTTTTTTTTTTTTTTTTTTAATTTTTATAAAAAATATGATAGAAATTGATTTAAGATGAATTTAAAGATTTTTTCAATAATATTTTTGAACATTTAAATTCACTAATATCTTACAAAACTTTGGCAATATTAATGCTTGATAGGAATCTAATTTTATTCAAAAGAAAAGTTAGAAAAAAAGGGTTTAAAATCGGTTGTTCAACACCAAAAGGATTACATTGATGGAAAATTAACAATAACAATGGATTATGGTACCTGTAAATCACTAACCATGTTAGTCCATCAAAATGCTGGCAATGACACCAGAGTATTTCCTGAAAATACTTAAATGCCAAAGAAGAAAAATATTGAAAAATAAATGTATACTACTTGTCAATAAAAGTTATTTCAGCTATGAAAGCTATTATATTGGTCTAATGGAATATAAAATCATTCATTTAATCAGAAGCAAGAAAAAACATCTAAAAAAATTTATCAAAATTTAGTCTACAAATTTAGCAACTTATAGGACAAATGGGCGAATTAAAACCAATTAGGAGTAAAATAGAATATTTTAATAAATTCTTCAAAAATAGTGTTGGTTATGAACAAGTACTGTCTTATACATACAAATTTCTACTTAAAACCACTTTTTTAAGTGTATTTTTAGAAGGACTAGTTGTTTCTAAGCTAAAACATGATAACAAACTACTACAACATCCAGTGGAAATACAAAAATTTAACAAACTATAAGTGTATTAAATAGTTTTGTATTACTAAAATGATATAAAATAATATAAATTTGTAAATAATTTAATTTTAATCAATAAATTTAAATACTAAGCAGTTTAAAATAATAAAAAAAGTAAATTAGTTTTATATGATTTTTGTTTGATATATAAATCATATTTGTTTTAAATTTAATTATTAATTTTATATTTACTTTATATTACTTTATATTTATTTTGTATTTATTTTATATTACTTTTATATTATTTTATATTTTCTTTATATCTACTTTATATTCACTTTATATTTACTTTATATTACTTTATATTTATTTTATCTTTAGCAAATGTTCATTATATCAAATAATGAAGATTGTAATGGTGTTATCGTGGTATTTTCAGAAGAAACTGTAGGTAAATTTTTAGAAAATCAATTAGATAAAATAGGAAATAGAGATTACATAGTATATCCAGAAAAAAACTTTAGAGTAACATTTAAAGAGTTCCATGAAAAAACTGATAAATTAGCAAAAGGGTTGCTATCTATTGGAATAAAAAAAGGGGATCATGTAGGGTTATGGGCTAAAAACATTCCAGAATGGGGATTTTATATGATGGCCTTAGCAAAAATTGGGGCGGTTTTAGTCACTTTAAATACTGCATACACTACTAAAGAACTAGATTATACAATTAAACAATCAGATATGAAAGCATTAATTTTGGAAAAGGGATTTAAAGATAACAACTATGTTAAAATGATGTATGGTCTGATTCCAGATTTAAAAAAATCTGTAAAAAACGATTTAAAATTAGAAAAATACCCTTTATTAAAAAACATAATTTTTATGGGTGAATATCACCACAGAGGTATGTACAACACATATGAACTTATAAATGAAGGAAAGTCAATTTCAGATAAAAAGTTAAAAGAAGTAAAAGATTCTGTTTTAAATTCAGATATTATGAATATTCAATACACTTCAGGCACAACAGGTTTTCCAAAAGGAGTTATGTTAACCCATAGAAATTGCATAAATAATGCATATAATATTGGTTTTTATTCTGGTCTGACAAGTAATGATAGATTATTTAATCCCCTTCCACTCTCTCACTCATATGGTTTAAGTTTAATATTGGGATGTTTATGCTTTGGAAGAGCCATTGTAATGACTGATGTTTTCAATCCTAGTTTAATTTTATCTTCAATTCAAAACGAAAAATGTGAAGTAATTTGTGGGGTTCCAACAATATTTTTGGCTTTAATAAATCATCCAATGTTTGAAATGTATGATGTTAGTTCATTAAAACAGCTTGTTAAAGGAGGTTCATACTGTCCTCCAGAAATCTTAAATGAGATTATAACTAAATTAAACATAGAAACTGTTATTTCAGGTTATGGGTTAACAGAAGCAAGTTCTACAGTAACTTCAACAGATTTTGGAGATGGTTTTGATAGAATTTTAAACACAATTGGAAAAGCATTGTTCGATGTGGAAGTAAAAATTGTGGATAGAAAGACAGGAGAAAAATTAGAACCTGGTGAAATTGGTGAAATTTGCTGTAGTGGGGTTATTGTAATGAAAGGATATTATAAAATGCCAGATAAAACACATGAAACTATTGATGAAGATGGTTGGTTACATACAGGAGATTTAGGAAAAATGGATAAATATGGATATGTTTCAATTGTTGGGCGAATTAAGGACATGATTAATAGAGGGGGAGAAAATATTTATCCAACAGAGATAGAAAATCTTTTAATTTCATATCCTGGAGTAGAAGCTATTGAGGTTGTAGGTGTTCCAGATAAATATTACGGAGAAGTAGTAGTTGCTTTTGTTATTAAATCTCCTGATGCGGATTTAGAAGAAGGAGACATACGTGATTATGTAGATGACAATTTAGCTCACTACAAAGTTCCTAAATATGTGTTTTTCATTGATGAATTTCCATTAAATGTAAGTGGTAAAATACTTAAAAACAAACTAAGTGACTTAGCCCAAGATTTAATTGTTAAAAATAAAAAAATGGGATTTTTTAAAAAGTTTAATAAAAATATTTAATATTCAAAATCTTTAAATTTTATATAAATATCTGTATTGTTTTATTTTTTTAAAAATAATATTTATAAAATATATAATTTAAATTTAAAATAATATAAATTCTTTAAAATTGAATTAAATAATATAATTACTTTATTATAGTTATTAACACATATTTTATCGATTATTTAATATTTTAAACGATTCATATGGAAATTAATTTCATGAAAATTCTAAAAAAGCGATTATGATACACTTCCTTAAGTTTTATTTTATATTAATATTTTTTATTTTTATTGCTTTTTATTAGATTGAAACATATATGTTGGAAATAATATGTCAAAAGAAGATATTAAAATCAAAGAAAAAAAGTTATTGGCAATGGTTGAAAGTATTACTCAAGAACATCTTAATAATGAGTATAAAGAACTTTCTATTAGTCTTATAAAAAAACTAGGAAGAAAGCATGATGTTCCATTTAAAAGAGGGAAACTTGAGATTTGGGCTACTGCTGTTGTATATGCAATTGGTCAAATAAACTTTCTGTTTGATGAGTCATTTGAACCTTATCTAAGTCCTGAGGAGTTATGTGGGCATTTTAACACTAAGAAATCCACAGTTTCAGATAAAGCTAGAAAAATTAGAGACATGTTTAATATGAGACATTATGATGAGGAATTTTCTACTAGATATATGACTGAGGAAAATCCATTTAAAGATATGGTTGTTACAGATAATGGCCTTATTGTACCTAAGTCGGAATTACATGAGTATATAGAAGAACCTCAGACAACTCTATTAACTTTACTTGCAGAAAAAACAGGTTTGGATGAAGAAACTTTAAAAGAAGCATTAAAAAATGATTTAATGGGAGAAAAAGGAGATAAAACTAATGATGAAGAAATAGAACTATTCTTAGATATGATTTCAAATCCTATTCCTGATGATATGGGGGATGGTTTGCTTGACTCTTTGACAGGTAATGATTTTAGTGAAGATTCTTCTCATTTTGGGGAAGATGATATTGAACTATTTGATGATTATGTTATTGATGAAAGCAATCCTTTAGAAACAATTGAGGACTATCAAAGAGCTATTGATTTATTCCGTAATACTAAAGGTGAAGAATACTTTGAAGAATACAAAGGTCATTTTTGGCTAATGGTTGAAACTAGACCTTTTATGATGCATTTAATGGAACAAGCTGAGCTATTATGGGACGATGGACAAAAAGAAAAGGCAGTTAATCAATTACAATATATATTGGAACTTAATCCTGGTGATAATCAGGGTATAAGATATATCTTAATTAATAAATTACTTGAATTAAATAGATTAGAGGAAGCAGAAGAATTATTTAATATTTATGATGAGGAATACAGTGCTACTTGGGCATTTTCAAAACTACTATTGTCCATAAAAATGAAACAAGAGAATAAAATAATCAAAAAATTATATGATGATGCAATTGGGATAAATGAACATGTTGTCCCACTGATAATAGGTAAAAAGAAAATGCCTGAAGATTTACCAGGATTTTATGGCATTGGAGATAAAAATGAAGCCATATTTTATGTATATAATAGTTTTAACCCATGGAATAATGATAAAATAGCTATTAAAACTTTAAAAAAGCTTTCTTAAGTTTAAGTGTTCCAAGGAAAAAATCAGCTATTTAAATTAAATGGACAAGATTTTAAAAAGAAAAAATTTATAGTAGTTAAAATAAAATTAATATTAAATGATTATTTTATTAATTATGAGATTTAAATGAAAATTTTGGGCATAAAAAGGAATTATCATTAGATATAGCTATTTTAGTGATATTATTAAGGATAATAGGAAAATGTTGATAATATCATTACACAATTAAATAAAATACACACTTTTTAGTTTGACAGAAGATATTTTGGGTATGTTTTCATTTTTTTTTTTTTTTTTTTTATTTTTTAATTTTTAATTTAGTTTAATATTCCTTACTTTTTTTTTAATTTTTTAATTTTTATAGAAATGATAAACAAAAACACAATTTTGTCAAAAAATATAAATATTTTAAAATATATATTAATATAAGGATAATTAATTATTAATAAAGCAATTGATTAATAAATTAGTTGATAATTGAAAGTCATTAATAAGTTATTCGAGCTATTTTTAATTATCTCAAAGGGGGAAATAATGACTACAAATGATTTTAAAAATAACATAATTCTTAAAGGAGCAAGGGAAAATAACCTTCAAAATTTAGATTTAACCATACCAAGAGACAAATTTATAGTGATAACTGGATTAAGTGGTTCTGGCAAATCATCACTTGCATTTGATACTATTTATGCTGAAGGACAGCGTCGTTATGTGGAATCATTATCTGCTTATGCAAGACAGTTTTTAGGGCAAATGAAAAAACCTGAAATTGACTACATTGAAGGATTGTCTCCTGCTATTTCTATTGATCAAAAATCAACTAAAATGAATCCACGTTCAACTGTAGGGACTATAACAGAAATATACGATTATTTAAGACTTTTATTTGCAAGAGTTGGGACTGTCTTTTGTTATAATTGTGGTCAAGAGATTTCTCAACAGACTGCAGGTCAAATTGCAGAAAACATAATATCTGAAGGAGAATCAATTAAAATTCAGATTTTAAGTCCTGTAGTTAAAGACAAAAAAGGAGAACATAAGAAGGTTTTTGAAGATTTACAATCAAAAGGTTTTGTAAGAGTAAGAGTTGATGGTGAAATAAGAAGTCTTGATGAAGATTTTAATTTAAAAAAGACATTTAAGCACTCAATTGATGTTGTAGTTGATAGACTAGTCATAAGACAAGACATGGAATTTCAAAGAAGATTGGTTGACTCTCTAGAAACTGCTTTGAAGTTATCTGATGGGTTAGTCAGTATTTTATACAATAAAGATGACCAAGAGTATGAAAAAAAATATTCAGAGCATTTTGCCTGTGTAGATTGTGGAATAAGTTTTGATGAATTGACACCACGTTTATTTTCATTTAATGCACCTCAAGGTGCATGTCCTGAGTGTAATGGACTTGGTGCTACAATGGAAATGGATGAAAACCTTGTTGTACCTAACAAAGAATTATCACTTAGTGATGGGGCAATTTTACCTTGGAGTAGATCAAAAGGTAAGGAAAATTATTACACTGAAATGTTAAAAGGAGTTTCTACACATTTTGGGTTTTCAATGGACACTCCATTTAAAGATTTAAGCCGTATGGATCAAGAAATTATTCTTTATGGAACAAATGAAAAGATTCAATTTAATTTTAAACGTAGAAACAAATCATACAAAGTAAATAGAAAATTTGAAGGAGTAATTAAAAGGATGGAGAGACATTACTTTGAAACAAAATCCAATTATTCTCGTAACTATTTGTCCCGTTTTATGAGTAATCGTCCATGTACTGTTTGTGGTGGAAAAAGGTTAAAAAAAGAGGCATTAGCTGTTAAAGTGGCAGGATCTAATCTTCATGATATTGTTTCTTTATCAATTAAGGATTCTTATAAATTTTTCAAAGGTTTAAAACTAGATGAAAGAAAAATTTACATTGCAAAAGAAATTTTAAAAGAAATCAATGAAAGATTAAAATTCTTAGTGGATGTAGGATTGGACTATTTGTCTTTAGAACGCTCTTCAGGGACATTATCTGGTGGTGAAGCGCAAAGAATTCGCCTTGCAACTCAAATAGGTTCTGGTTTAGTTGGTGTTTTATATATATTAGATGAACCAAGTATTGGCTTACACCAAAGAGACAATCAAAAGTTAATTGATACATTAAAACATCTTCGTAACATTGGAAATACTTTAATTGTAGTTGAACACGATGAGGAGACCATTCTTTCAGCAGATTTTGTTGTAGATATTGGACCTGGTGCAGGAGAGCATGGAGGTAAAGTAATTGCTTCAGGAAGCCCTAAAAATATTATGGATTCAAATAATTCTATTACAGGTAAATATCTATCAAGAAAAGAGACAATTCCAATTCTTAAAAATAGAAGAAAGGGTAATGGTAAATTTATTTCAATTAAAGGTGCAACAGCTAACAATCTAAAAAATATTGATGTTAAGATTCCTTTAGGAGTTTTTACTTGTATTACTGGAGTATCAGGTAGTGGAAAAAGCAGTTTAATAAATGAAGTTTTACATAAAGGACTTAATGGAATTTTTTCCCATAAGCATGGTTTTGCGGGTTCACACAAAGCCATTGAAGGTGCTAAAAATATTGATAAAATGATAGTTATTGATCAAAGTCCAATAGGAAGAACTCCACGCTCTAATTCTGCTACATACACAGGTTTATTTACATATATACGTGAATTATTTGCAGAAACTTCAGAAGCCAAAAAAAGAGGATATAAACCTGGAAGATTTAGTTTTAATGTTAAAGGTGGAAGATGTGAGGCATGTTCTGGAGATGGAATTATTAAAATAGAGATGCATTTTTTAGCTGATGTATATGTTCCATGTGAAGTTTGTAAAGGTAAAAGATACAACGATGAAACCTTAGATATTAGGTTTAAAGGAAAAAATATCTATGATGTTTTAGAGATGACTGTAGAAGAGGCATTGGAGTTTTTTGAAAATATTCCACGAATTAGAAAAAAACTTGAAACATTAAACGACGTTGGATTAGGTTACATAAAATTAGGTCAAGCATCAACAACTTTATCTGGAGGAGAAGCTCAAAGAATCAAGTTGGCTAAAGAACTTTCAAAGCAAAGTACTGGTCAAACATTATATATTCTTGATGAACCAACAACAGGACTGCATTTTGAGGATATTAATAGACTTTTAAATGTTTTATCAAGATTAACAGATTCTGGAAATTCTATTGTTGTTATAGAACATAATTTAGATGTTATAAAAACAGCAGACTATATTATTGATTTAGGTCCAGAAGGTGGGGATGGTGGAGGAATGGTAGTGGCCGAAGGGAGCCCTGAAGAAGTAGCTAAATCATCATCATACACAGGTAAATTCTTAAAAGAAATTTTAGCTGAAAATATAACTCCTCTTGCAAAGGAGTTGGTTAAGGAGAAGATGAGTAAATAATTGGAGTGATTTGAATCAATTTAAGTGACATGATTGAATGAGAGAATAGCTTGAACTAATTTTTAAATTATATAATTTAAGGAGAAAAATAATATGAATGTAATTAAAGAAGAAATTCTTGAAAAAATCAACGATAGTTTAAAAGAATATCCTGCTTCGATAGACGGAATAACAATGATTTCTTTTTCTGAAAAAAAGTCTTACATTGGTAATATAAAGTTTTTAGATATGGAAAAAGTAGAAGAAGCAAAAAAAATACTATCAAAGGTGTTTAAATGCTATGGGCATTATTCTATCCATAGCCAAGAAGTTGTTTCTTGTTGTGCACCTAAATACATGACAATTGGATTTAAAATTGATGTTGAGGAAAATTAAGGATAAAATGGCTAAGAAAAATGATAACAAAAATGATCAAGAATTAAATGATCAAGAAGAAAAAAATCAAGAAGAAAAAGATTTATTAAAACTAATTCTTTCAAAATCAATAACATCAGAAAACCCAGCTGAAGACTGCAACATTAATTCTTATAATTCAAATGACTTTTTTTCAAATTTTAAAAAAAAATTGTTACATGATTATGAAGGTAAAGAATTCTTAGATTTAGCTGGAAGCGAAATAATTGAAACAAAGTATGGAGAAACATTAAAAATCACTCAAAAAGAAAAAATAGATTTTAAAATATTAAAAAGTAATTTAAAAGATAGATTGTTATTTGATTTAAAATTAATTCCTGGAATTGGTCCAAAAAAAGAAAAAAAACTAAAAGAAGAAGGATATGAAGATTTATACTCCTTAAAATCACTTCCTAAATACTCCAAAAATGTAAATTTAGCCATTGAAAATATCAACTCATCATTTACAGATTTCTTTGATTACCTAAAACAAAATTCATATTCTCATAATGAAACAATTAAAGCATGTCAATTTGCAGATGAAAAAGATTTTAAATTTATGGACATTGAAACATTAGGTCTTAACAATGTTCCTATTATTTTAATTGGAATAGCTGAAATTAAAGGAAATTACATTGAAACGAACCAATACTTTTTAAGAGAAGAATCAGAAGAACCAGCTATTTTGCATGAATATTTCAATCATTTAAATGATGATTCTATTTTAGTCACATATAATGGTGCAAGTTTTGATGTTCCATTTATAAAAGACAGATTTAGCCATCATGGACTGGATTACAACAAAAATTTAATAAATTATGATTTATTACATTATGTTAGGAAATTATGGCGTCATAGATTGCCTAATTGTCAATTACAAACTGTTGAAAGTGAAATTTTTAACATAAAAAGAGAAAATGATGTTCCAGGATCTGAAATTCCAGGATACTATAAATCATACTTAAATGAAAACAACATAGGTCCAGTAGTCCCAATAATTGAACACAACAGAATAGATGTTGTTTCTTTGGCTAGTTTCCTTATGAAATTGGCAAATGAGTAATTAATCTATATTGTTGATTTTCAATTGAAAAAAGATTTAAAAAAATAAAAAAACATAAATAAAAGGAGAATAGATAAAAGGAATATAAATAAAAGGAATATAAATAAAAGAATATAAATAGAAATAGCTAAAAAGTAAAAATTAATAAAAAGTAAATTATTAAATTGTATAAAAAAAAGAAAAAATAAAAGTTTATACTTTGTAAACTTTTATTGAAACAATATTTAATGAATACTTTGATGAATAATCTCCAGACAAACCAGACACAATGTCAAAATCAACATCATTTAACTTACTTTTTGGGTTGTAATAATATAACATTCCTTCAACTGGAGAAAAACATTTTATATAATTATTTACAGAGGCTTGTTCATAAAATAATTTTCCCCATTCTCCATTAAAATAATTCTTTAAATGAACTGTGTATCTTTGATACTTATATCCTGATTTACGTGGTAAAACACCGTAAACATAAATATCTGTTGAATTCATTTTTACAGATTTAGGGCTCCACTTTGTATTGATTTTAACCATTTCTTTTAATGGTTCCACAGATTTTTCATTTTTGGCTTTTGAACTGCTGTTGGTTTTATTAGTCACTATCTTATTGTTATTTTCATTATTATTTTCATTATTGTCTGCTAGTTTATTATTATTTGTATTATTTACATTATTTTTTGTTTTTAATGTGTTGTATAATGGGATTTTAACAACTTCACCAGTTATGTCTCCATCATTACTGTTTGTGGGTTTAATAATCGCATAGTCCGTGGGTGCAGCATTTACTTGTGATGCTCCAATAGCTAAGATAATAATTATTATAATTATCTTAAATAATAGACTAATTTTTTTAAATATAATATCTCCTCCATTAAAATGAATTTAATATTATTAATTTAAATATAAATTAAAATTAGCTAAATCAAAGTTAGATAAACTAAAATCAGATAAATTAAGCATGTCAATTTAATAAATTAAATTAACAAAACACATATAGTTATAAAAATAAATTTGTTAATTATATTTAAATTAATTTTCATTTAGATCTTGAATTAGATATTATAAAATAGGTTTTGCTAAGTATTTTTAATAAATTAAATATCCTGCTTTGGAATTGAGGTTTCAACATTCATTTATTAGTTTATTTAACTTAACAAAAACCTGACATAGTCTCATCTCCCAGATTAATTGTTTAAGTAAATTTTTATTAAAATATTTTTTATTGTTTAAAATATTTTCCAATAATTACTCAATAAATTAAATAATTAATCGAATAAATTAAATAATTAATTAATAATCCAATACTGATAAAATTAAATATAAATATCTTAATTATTTATTAATTTAATAATATCAATAATATCAATTAATAATATCATTGTTTAAATAAAAATTTTATTAGAATATATCATTATATTTTTTATTATTTATAAAACATTTCTTTTTATTTTCATTAAACACTATTATTTACATGATGTTTTCAATTTATTCAATTGATAAACTTTTTATAAAATAGAAATTCTGTTATTTTCTTGCTTTTGAACTTTAAAATCAGATAAATCATGCCAGGTTTGTAAAATCAATATTTTTAACACAATAATTTTGTCACTATTAGGTCTACCGCATTTTTCAAACTGATTATCCTACAAAACATTAATAATATATCTAAAAATTTCCCAATTAATAAGTAGATCAACATAAACCAAACGATCACCTAAATATTCAACTTTACCATACTATCTATTTATAAAATAATTGTTCAAGTTATATATTGTCATAAATGTCTATATTATATTATATAAACCTTTTTATATTAATTTAAAGAATATATAAATAAAGAAAATTCCAAAAAACATCAAATTATAAACAATAAAATCAAAAAAAATTTACTGAAGTTTATCAAAATTCTCTATCATTAATTTCCATTTTATCTTAAAAATAATAGCTAAAATCATGAAAGAATAATTAGTTTATTTAACTCGATTTTTAATAAAAACTATTTTAAAAGACACTTATAAAGTTTATTTGATTGTAACTTATTTTTTTAAAAATTAAGAAAATTTAAAAAGTTTTTTTTTTTAAATGAAAAAAACTAAAGAAAATGAAAAATTTTATTAAAAAATTTCATTAAAATATAAAAATTGAAAAATAACTAATAAAAAAAAGAATAAAATATAATTGGAAAAGTATAAATTATAATAATTTAAATATAATTATAATATAAACATATTTTGAAATAAGAGAGATATTTAATAATAAATATGCTAGTAAATATACTAATAATTAATAAAATAACTATTATGAAGTCTATTATATAGTAACCATAGCAATAATTATATATAATTTTTTCATAATATTATAATAATATTATAAATATTTTTTTATTTAATTTAATTTTACTTAATTTTACTTTATTTAAGCTTGTTTATTTTTTTATTTAATTAAAATATGATATTATTATAATGCTCATTAATCAGGTGATATTATGGCAGATAAAAAAGCAGCAATGGTAGGAACTCCATGTCAGATTTTAGCAGCTACAAAAATCAATGAATATAAAGACAAAACTGGTGGTTCACCAATATGTATTAAAATTGGCTTATTTTGTATGGAAAACTTCTCATATCATTATTTAAAAGAATTCTTAGAAAATGATGGAATTAAACTTAAAGATGTTAAAGAATTTAGAATAGAAAATAATAGGTTTAAAGTTTTTCTAAATAGTGGAGATTTAAAAGATTATTCAATTCCACAAACTGAAAGCTTTAAACGAAAGAACTGTGATGTATGTATAGATTTTGCATCAGATTTTTCTGATATTTCTGTTGGATCGGTTGGTTCTAAAAAAGGTTATTCTACTTTGATTGTTAGATCTGAAAAAGGAGAAAAAATAATTGAAGGGTTAGAAAAAGCAGGCTACATTGAAACAACAGAGGTTGATGAGAAATTATTAAATCTTCTTGAAAAAATAGCTGGTGGGAAAAAATCTAAAAACTTAAAAAACATAGAATTTAAGGAAAAAATAGCTAGACAAGTTTTATACAATCGCATAATTTCTGAAAAAGAATTTGAAGAAGATACTGATGGAGCAGACTTTGATTTGCTTGAAAGTGATGTAATCAAGGTAGGTAACTGTGTTTTATGTGGAGCATGTGAATATGTTTGTCCTGAAAATATTGTTGAAATAAACAGCAGAAAACCAGTAAAAAAGGGTAAATGTAGAGAAAATTGTAATTTATGTTATATATCTTGTCCTCGTACTTTTACTTCCTCTAAAATAATCTCAAATGATTTGAAAGCAAAACCTGAATCTTATCCATTAGGGAAATACATAAAAATTTTAAATGCAAAATCAACTAAAAATAAAGGTCAAGATGGTGGTGTAGTAACAGCTATTCTCTTATACTTGTTAGATGAAAAATTGGTTGATGATGTGTTTGTAGTAGGAGAAGACCCTAATAATCCTTGGAAACCAATACCTAAGTTAACTAGTGATAAAAATGAAGTTTTAGCTGCTGCAGGAACAAAATACAGTACAGTTCCAATAGCTTTTAAAGCTTTAAAGACAAAATAATTTTTTCATATTTTTCATTTTTATATTTTACTTTTTATTTTTTTATATTTTATTTTTTTATCTGATACTTGATATATCAATTAAATAAAAAAAAGAAAAAAATAATATTTATTGTTTTTATGATAATTTTTAGAATAAATAAATATTATTATTTAAAAAATTGAATATTTTTAATCAAAGTTTTTTCTTAGTTTTTTTTTAAATCTTTAAAATTTTTAAAGCTTGAAAAACATATTTAGGACTTTTTAAACTTTTTAAATGCTTTAAATATTTAACTAAAGATTTATAAGTAATTTTACTTATTTTTATAAGCTTGGATTTATTATAAAATTTTACTGTTTTAAGTTTTTTGTTTAATTTACCATATTTAATTATGTATGCATCTTTTTTATTTGCTTTAGTTTTATAAATATTTATAATATTTTTACCAGTTTTTGTAATTAATTTATAGTAAACAGCTATTTTTTTAATTTCTTGCTTATTTTTATTAGAATTATTTGCTTTTGGTTTGATTTTTTCAAAATTTAAGTTTAATGTAGTATTTGAAGATGAATAATTGTCATTTCCATTAAAAATGGCTAAAATTTCGTATTTTCCAGTGTTTATTGGGTTGTAATAAAGTTTAGCTATTCCATCTTTATTTGTGGTGTTTTTTCCAATAGATTTGTTATTTAAATAAAATTCAACTTCTAAATTTTTAATACTTTGATTGTTTCTATCATTTAACTGAGCTGTAATTGGAATTATTTTAGATGAGTTAAATAAAATATCTGAGCCATTTAATGTAGAATAAGAATAAATCATTTTAACAAGAACAAATTCATTGTCACTAAATGCTCTAACTGTGTATTCTTTGTTAAAAATATTTATTGGTAATCCCCATGGTGTCCCTGATCCCCATGTAAGTGAAAATCCTCTAATGTCTCTGTCAAATGTATTGTTAAATGGACAAATAACGGTTATATTAAACTTAGGTAATTTTGTAACATTGTCTTCACATGGGATGTTAGTTGTAAACTGATATTTTAAATTTAAGCTTTCCTCTTGGGAATAAAATCTTGTGTCATTTTCATGGAATTTTTCAAAGTTTGATTGGGTGTCGTTTAAAACGATTTCAATGTTATACCAATAATCAATTTTTAAATTTTCACCATAGTTAGCTATTTCTGTTGGAGTATTAACTCCCCACCAATTTAAATTGGCATCTGTATTATTACCATAATTTTCAAGGTTATATCCATTTTTAGTGTTATTTAAAATTCTGTTGTAGTTTACAATGGATCCATTTGAATTTTCATCAATAACTATCCCTTTTACATTATTTAGTATGTTTGAAGAGGTGATTGTAGAATTTTTTCCATTAATATAGATTGCATCACTGTTATTTATAAATTCTGATGAGCTAAGAGTTGTATTTCCTATAGAATAAACTCCCCCACCTTTGATAGCTTGATTTGAAATAAAACTTGAGTTTTGAGCTGTTAAATATCCAAAATTAGCTATTGCTCCTCCAAATACTCCTTGATTATTTTTAAATGAACAATTTATAAATTCCACAGACCCATAATTAGAAATAGCTCCTCCATTAATGTTAAGCCCATTAATAAAGCTTATGTTTTCAAACACTACATTAGAGTTTTCACCAAGCTTAAATAGATATCCATTATTTTTTCCATCTATAATTACATTTTCCTTAGAGATAGCAATTATTTTTAAACTTCCATTAAGTGAAATATCATTATTAATGTCATTGTTTTTGTTATAAATTCCATCTAAAAGAATAATTTGATTATACGTATCATTTAAATTGTTAATTGATAATATTGCATCATTTATGTTGTTATAATCTTCATCCATACCACTATTTGGAGAAACTACATAATCAGCAGCTGAAATACTACTTGGAATTAAAATTAATCCCAAAATACATAAAAAAATACTAAAAAGAATAATATTTTTTAAAAAGCTGTTATTTAATAAGCTATTTTTTAATAAGCTATTATTTAGTAAGCTATTATTTAAGAAGCTATTATTTAAACTATTTTTATTTAAGCTATTATTTAATTTTTTTTCATTATTTAAGTAAAAATTCATTTAATCACCATTGATTAGATTAAGATCATATTTATAAGATCTTATTTGTCGCATAAGTATATATCATTTATTAAGTGTATTATTTGATTATAGGTGTATATTATTTAATTATAAGTTCATACTATTCTTATTTATATGTGTATTTTTAAATTATAACGAATGTAATATTGTAGTTATAACTGTTGTAATAATTATTAATTATTTTCATTTATTATATTTAGTGTTTTCGATATATAATATTTTATAATTAAATTTTTGTTTTGTTTTTCTTATATTTTATGATAATAAACAATATTTGGGGTGTCCATATAATTAAAATCAAATCGAAAATTATAAATATACATATCGATATAAAGCTTATTTGGTAAATAAAATATTTTTGTAATATAGTTATATAATATTTTGTAATATAGTTTAATATTTTTGTAATATATTTATATACAAACAACAATTTTTTAAATCTCTTAATTATAAAAATATTTATTTACAAAAAATTTTAAAAAAATTAAAATTTCTTATAGAATTCTTTTTATAGAATTTTTTTAATAATGGAGGATATATTAAATGTTTAAATCAAAAAAATCACTATTTATGTTGGTGTTATTGATTTCTATATTTGTTTTAGCAAGCTCAACAGCATTTGCTGCTAATCATACAGTGTCAAATACCAACACAGTAGCTGAAATCCAATCAGTCATTGATTCTGCTACATTAGGTGATACAGTAAATTTCAACCCAGGCAATTATGCTAACTTAGTGTTAAATGTTAATAAATCAATTACCTTAAATGGTAATGGTGCAAATATTAATACTAATAATGGAACAAAAACTGTTTTCACTGCAAGTGGAACAGAACCAACCACTTACAAAGACATAACCATTAAAAACTTTGTAATTAATGAGGCTGATATTAGTAGTGGAAATATAATTAGTTTTACTGGTGGTGTTGATAATTTGGTTTTAGATCAAATTACAATTACTGGTGATAATCTTAATTTTGGAACTGGAATAAATTTACGTGGAGCTACAAACGTTGTAATCTCTAATTCTGATATTTCAGGTGTAAGAGATGCTATTGGAGTAGGTGGAGGAAGTAAATATACCATAGTTGGTAATAATTTCCATGACACTGGAAGAAACTCCATGAGCTTTTTCCAAGATGCTAACACTTTTGTTGTTGCTAACAACACATTATCCAATGCACAATTCGGTATTTTCTATGGTGGCGGAGTTAAATATGTTGATATTGTCAATAATACCATAACTGGATTTAATTTAGGATTAGGCTTTGTTAAAGCTGTTGGTGACACAAATGTTGTAGGTAATACTCTTACTAACAATGATATTGCTATTGAAGTAAAAGCTGGAGATGAAGCTCACGGTTATGCTACCTTAGCTCAAAATCTTACTATTGTAAATAATGTTATTCAAAATAATACAAAATTTGGTATCTATTTATTTAACCTTGCAGAAGGTCAAGTAGGAACAGATATAGTAATAGATTCTAATGACTTTGCTAATAATGGTATTGGATTGAAAGACGAATTTAATTGGAGTAGTTCAGATTGGACACAAGCATTTGACAGTTATGGTTTAGATATTGTTAAAAACTACTTCCAAGCTCCTGACGAGAATGGAACAGTAGAAAATCAAACTGCTAACATTACAATTAGTTCTAAAGTAAATGTTACTTCAGTAACTGTTGGTCAAAAAGTTGTTTACTCTATCACAGTTAAAAATACTGGTAATGTTGCTTCTGATGCGATAACTGTTAATGCGGGTATTCCTTCTACTTATGGAACTGCTGTAGCTCAATATATTGCTGATAACTCTGCATATTCAAAAGGTACATGGACCATTGACTCTTTAGGTGCTGGTGATACAGCAGTTTTAGTTTTAGAAGTAACCACTAAAAAAGCAGGAACTGCAAAAATCACAACTACTTTAAGTTCTTCAAACAATGTATCAGAATCTGTAACTAAAACTTTAACCATTAAAGATCTTAAACCTGCTAAAATATCTTATACTGTAAAAAATAAAGTTAAAGGTAAACAACTCATAAGAACATATACCATTAAAAATACTGGTGAAAAAGTTGGAACTGCTTCTATAAATTTAAAAATACCAAATGGTTACAAATATGTTAAAACTGTTGTAGGCAAATATGCAAGTTACAAATACACAGCCGCTAAAAAGTCTGTAGCTTTAAAAGTTACTAAATTACCTGGTGCTAAATATACCACTATTACTGTAACTGTACAAAAAAAATAAGTTGAATTAGAGAATTTAGTAAATATTTTTAATAAAGATATTTAATTAAAGAAGATTGTTTATAGTTTTTTATATTCAATTCTTCTATTTTTTATATTTAATATATTTTTTTATATTAATTATTTAAATTCTAATTTATTATTTCTAATTTTAGTGTTTAAATAATTAATATTAAATCTTTTTTCTTAATAATGATTTAAAATTAGTTTTCATTTAAATAAATTTTTTTATATTAATTATTATAAATTTTTAATAATATACATTATGAATACAATTATGAATTTTTAAATTTATTATATTAATAAATTTTATAAATATCTTGTAATTAATAGGATTTTTATAAATGTGTTGTAATTAATAGGATTTAAAATAAATTGGTGAATATATGAATAAGAGTAAGTTAATAATAGTGTTTTTATTGATATTAGGTGCATTTATATTATTTTCAAATGCTTCATTTGCTAGTGAGGCTAAAGAATGGACAGTTCACAATGTTACAGTGGAAAATGGCATTACATATGAATTGAGTAACAACAATGGCTATATTCAAAGATTAATAGACTACAATCTTAGTGACGGAGATACATTATATTTCCCAGATTCTAGTTATACCCATATGAGTTTACAAATAAATAAATCTCTCAATATTATAGGAAATAATAGCTTTTTAGAAGTTTGCCATACAAAAGAAGCTTTACTTCCAGGTTCTGATCATAAAACTTTGTTTGTACTTTTAGATGGAGCTAAAGGAACAAATATCTCAGGGTTCAAAATATCTAACCCAATGGAAGACGATCCATATGATAAAGATGGAATTATTGAAGGATATTCAATCTTTGTAAATGGGGCTTCTGATATTAAACTATCTAACATTACTTACCTTTCTCTTGGAACTGGATTAAAAATTTCAGGTTCAGAAAATGTTTTAGTTGAAAATTCTATAATAAATGGCTCTATTGTAGGAATTAATATTTCAAATTCAAATAAAGTTTATATTGTTAATAATAAAATATATAACAATATTGAAGGAATTACATTTACAGCTAATTCCTCAAATATTTTAATTCACAACAACAATATTTCATTTAATATGAACAATGGAATAAGTTTTGAAGGCGGAAATGATACTACATATAGTAATGTAACAATATCATATAATTATATTAACTCAAATATAAATAATTCAGGAATAAGAATAAACTCTAATTTTCCTAATTTAAAAATATTAAGTAATATGATTACTTCAAATGGTGATTTTGGTATTTTCTTTGATTTTGATGCCAATAGAACTGGAAATCCAACAATTGAATATAATTTAATCTACAACAACAAAGGATACAATGATGGTGTTACAGATTATATTTTTGAAATTCAAAGAATAGGAGAATCACATGCAGAGCGTGAACATTTAATTACAGGTTACAATTACTTTGGAGTAAATGAAAGGTCCAGTGCAGCATTATGTGCTAAAACCCATGTAGGAATGATTATTCTTAAAATATCAGAAATTTCAAAAGGTGTTTATAACTTATCCTATGTAAAAGAAGGAAGCAATGAAGTTGTTAATCAACTAATTAGCCATTCAATAAGAGTTTACTTAAATAATGCCAGTAATAATTTTTACCCTACAATCACCAATGGAACTGGAATATTAGATTTAAGAGAAAGTAATTTTGCAAACACATCTAATAAACTTACAGCTGTTGCAAAATTATTAACAGAGTATAATATTAATGATAATTTTATTCCTAAAAAATCAGTTTCAATTTATTCAAATATCAGCTCAAAATCAGTTGTGTCTGGTAAAGTTGTAAAATATACAGTAACAATTGTAAACAATGGAGATAAAAAAATATCCAATATTTTAATTAAAAATTTAATTCCAAGACTTAGCATTAATTCATATACAACTAATTTAGGTTCTTTTAATAAAAATACAGCTCAATGGTCAATATCTAAGTTAGAATCAGGTAAAACAGCTAAAATTACAATTAATGTTTTAACTAAAGCCATTGCTTCTTATAAAACCACTCCACAGTTAACTGGTGGTGGATTTAATTTAAAAAACCAAACTTTATCTTTGAATGTTGTTAAAGGAAAGGCAAAATTTACATCTTCTTCCAAAGATACTAAATCTGGTAAGAATATAATTAGAACATTAAAAGTTAAAAATTCTGGCACAGCAAAAGGCTCAATTTCAAAGTATATAAAGATTCCTTCTAAATATACATATCTTAAAACCACTGTTTTAAAAGGATCAACCTTTAAATATTACTCTAAACAAAAACAGTTATATGTTAAAGTAAGTAATTTAAACCCTGGAAAAACCACAACAATTAAAATAACAATGAAAAAAAGATAGTTGTAATTTTATAATATTTTTATATCATGACACTTTTAGTTATGGTTATTTTTATAAAAATACTTTTAAGCATATTCATTTTATAGCATAATGCTTTTAATTATATTCATTTTACTATAATGTTTTTACATTATTTAACAATTATTTTTAAATCTTTAAAAGTACATTTTATGAAATAATATAATAAT
>NZ_LWMV01000161.1 GCF_001639295.1 Methanobrevibacter curvatus
ATAAAAATTAAAGACTTAAAAATAATTATTTTTAATAAATAGACATTAATATTAATTAAAATAGAATTTTATTAAATATTTACATTTATTTTTATAATAAAATTTATTATAACTTTCTAAATCTAATTTTAACTTAATTAACTAAATTTAAAAACTTAGATTTTCAAATTGTTGCACAGCCATTTAAACTTTTTTTATTTTTTGATGCTTTTTTATACTATTTTTTTAATTCTATCAGTTTTTTAAATTTGATAATATGCTATTAAATTACTTTAATAAAAATAATTTTCTAATATATATACTTTACTTATTGGTTTTGATAAAAGACTTTATATATTTAAAGTTTATAAAAGTATTATATTGGTTTTTATAATATTAAACCGATAAAAAATGAGGTGACACATTTGAGCGAAAGAATAGTTATATCACCTACATCAAGACAAGAAGGGCATGCAGAGCTTGTCATGGAAGTCGACGATGAAGGTATCGTTACTAAAGGAAGATATTTCAGTATCACTCCTGTTCGAGGTTTAGAAAAGATGGTTACAGGTAAGGCACCTGAATCCGCTCCAGTTCTTTGTCAAAGAATTTGTGGAGTTTGTCCAGTGCCTCACACTCTTGCTTCAGCTGAAGCTATGGATGATTCTTTAGGTATAGAAATTCCTAAAGCAGCTAAATTATTAAGAGAACTTACTATTTCAGCAAGTAATCTTAATTCACATGCTATACATCATTTCTTGGTTGCTCCAGATATAGTTCCTGAGAACTTATTTGCAGCTGCAGTTAACAGTGTTGGTGACATCAGAAAAGCAGCACAATATGTTGTAGACATGGTTGCTGGTGAAGGTATTCATCCATCTGACATTCGTGTTGGAGGAATGGCTAATAACATTTCAGAATTAGCAAGAAAAAAATTGTACTCAAGGTTAAAAGCTTTAGTTCCTAAAGTCAATGCACATGTTGATTTAATCATTGGATTAGTCCAAGATAAAGACTTCCCTAAAGGATTGGGAGTAGTTAATCAACCATTATTTGCAAGTGACAGAATTTATGGAGACAGAGACTTCTTTGATTTAGATAGGTTTACAGAAGTTATGCCAGAAAGTTGGTATGATGACCCTGAAATAGGAAAACGTGCTTGTTCAACTATTCCATTATACGACGGAATAAATGTTGAAGCAGGTCCAAGAGCAAGAGCTGCTAAATTTGGTGGGTTCACTGAAAAAGGTGTGACTGCCCAGCATGTTGCAAGAGCACATGAAATGAAAACTTATTTATCAAGATGTTTAGAAATCTTAGATGAATTAGACACTTCTGCTCCTACTTTGGCTGATTTTGATATTAGAGGTACCAGTAAATTAGGTATCGGTGCAATCGAAGCTCCAAGAGGACTTGATGTTCATTTGGCACAAGTTGGTCCTAATGGAAAAACTGAATTCTACAGTGCATTAGTCCCTACAACTTGGAATATCCCAACTATGGGTCCTGCAACAGAAGGCTTCCATCATGAATGGGGAGCTCATGTTATTAGAGCTTACGATCCTTGTCTTTCCTGTGCTACTCATGTATTAGTAGTAGATGATGAAGATAAGAGTGTTGTTAAAGATGAAATGGTAAAAATATAATTTGACTTTTTAATTCTTCTTTTGAATTAAAATGGTATTAATATTTTTATATATTAATTATATTTTAGGGAAACAATGCCTTATAAAGCAGAAACTTTAGTTGTTGGTTGTGGAAACATTCTCTTTAAAGACGATGGTTTTGGACCATTTGTCATAAAAGCTTTAGAAGACTATTTTAAAGATAAAGAGACACCTAATAATGTCATGTTTGTTGATGCAGGAACAGGTGCATCTCATTATATATTTTCTTTACCTGATGAATCATGGAAAAAGTTAATTGTAATTGATGCTGTTGAAGATCCAAAAGTGGAACCTGGAACTGTAAAAATATACTCTCCTTCTGATATGTCAAAGGGGAAATATGAAAATCCACATACAGGAATCATTGAACCATTACAATCCTTAGCTAAAGATATTGAAGTTATCATTGTTGGATGTAAACTTAAAGAAAATTCTGCTCCAGATGTTGAGATGGGTTTAACTGAACCTGTTGAAGCTGCAATTCCCAAAGCCATTGAAATTATTTTAAAAGAAATAGGGGTTTAGCAAAATGAGCATACTAGCAAAATTCAAAAAATTTTTAGGAATAGGTGCTAAACCAACTAAGCCAAAAAAAGAAGAATCTTCAAAACAGGAGGTTGAAAAAGTGGCTGATAAACCAAAAATCGGATATATTCATTTAAGTGGATGTACTGGAGATATCATGTCCTTAAGTGAAAATTATGATATTCTCGCAGAATTACTTACAAATATGGTAGAAATAGTTTATGGGCAAACCTTAGCTGATGTATGGTGGGATGATGAGAATCCTATGCCTAAAATGGACTTAGCCCTTGTAGAAGGGTCAGTCTGTTTACAAGACGAACATAGTTTAAAAGAAATTTATGAAGTTAGGAAAAATGCTACATTGCTATGTGCATTTGGATCTTGTGCTAAAAACGGTTGTTTTACAAGATTTGCAAGAGGTGGGCAACAAGCTCAACCTAAGCATGAATCTTATGTACCACTTTCTGACTTAGTTAAAGTTGATCTTACTCTTCCAGGTTGTCCTGCTTCACCAGAAATTATTGCTAAAAGTGTAGTTGCACTTATTAATGGTGACATGGATTATTTACAACCTATGATAGACTTAGCTGCATGTAATTCCAACTGTGGTTGCGATTTACAAACTGCTATTGTTAATAAAGCTCTCTGTACTGGATGTGGAACTTGTGCTTTAGCATGTCCTACTAGAGCTCTTACTATGAACGAAGGTAGACCTGAATGTAACAAAGCAAGATGTGTTAAATGCGGTAGTTGTTATACACATTGTCCACGTGCTTGGTTCCCAGAAGACAGAATCAAACAGGACTTAGGACTATAGAGGTGAAAAAATGGTATTAGGAACTTATAAAGAAGCATTATCCGCAAGAGCTACTGATAAACAAATTCAAAAAGTTTCCCAAGATGGTGGAATTGTAACAGCTTTACTTTCCTACGCACTTGATGAAAAAGTCATTGAAGGTGCTGTTGTAGCTGGACCTACTGATGAAGCTTTTAAACCAGAACCTTTAGTTGCATTAACTGCTGATGAAATTATTTCAGCTGCAGGAACTAAATATACTTTTTCACCAAATGTCTGGGCATTAAAAAAAGCTGTTAGACAATATGGGCTTGAAAAAGTAGGAACTGTTGCTATTCCTTGTCAATTACAAGGTATTAGAAAAATGCAGTCTTACCCATTTGCAACAAGATTTATTGCAGATAAAATTAAATTGATTGTTGGTATTTTCTGTATGGAAAACTTCCCTTATGCATCTCTTGAAACTTTTGTCTCTGATAAATTATACTCTGATTTAGAGTTAGTTAACAAATTAGACATAGGAAAAGGTAAATTTTGGGCAGTAACTGATGATGAAGAACTTGCACTTCCTTTAAAAGATACTCATGGTTATGAGCAAGCTGGATGTAATATCTGTAAAGATTATGTCGCTGAACTAGCTGATGTATCTACTGGGTCTGTTGGTTCACCTGATGGCTGGTCTACTGTCTTACCAAGAACTGATGCTGGTAATGATATATTTACTCAAGCTGTTGATGCAGGTATTATTGAAGTTAAACCAATAGCTGATGTTAAACCAGGTTTAGGTCTTTTAGAAAAACTTGCACAAGGTAAGAAAGATAAAGCAGATAAAGAAATAGCTAAAAGAGCTGAAATTGGACTTCCTGTTCCTTTCTAAGTTTTATGCTTTAATTTTTTAATGCTTTAATAAAGTATAGGAGTTTTTTACTCCTAATTTTTTCTTTTTTTATTTTTTTAATTTCATTAATTGATATATCAATTATATTTTTTTATTCTGTTTTACACTCTTTTACAAATTTACTCTAATACTTTTCTAAAATTTTAATTTTGTATCTATTTTAATTAAGAATATCAATTAAATTAGTATATTTATTAAATTTAATTTCTTTCATTTTAAAAATAAAGTTTAATATTTCATGAACAAATACAGGTTAGCCTTGGACAAAAAAGTTGTAATTAATCATGACTTAAATAGTATTTTAAATACTAGTTTATTCTCTTTATTTTATAATATAATTTATTATAATCAATATTTATAAAAATAAATACTTTATAATGATATTTTATGAAATTAAAAAATATTTTATTTGAGTTATTTAATTTAGATAAATTTTTTCATAAACTATTAATTAAAAAATTTTTGTCAAGAACTATGTCCAACACTAATTTTTGGAACAAAATTTGTTGATTAGACACAAACAAACTGCAAAAATTAGTGCAAATTAAGCTTCTTGCTATATAATAGAAAAATTCTTTTAATAAAATTTTTCTTACTTGTTAAGGTTTAATAATTCAAAATAAATAATTTCGACTGTTTCTCCTTTTTCAATTCCTTCTTTGTTTTCATCTATTATTAAATAGCTATTGGCTTCAACCATAGATTTTATTATTCCAGAACCTTTATTTAAAGCATGTTCCACACTTTCATCTGTGCTATAAGCCCTTACAAAGTCGGTTCTTCCTAAGCTTGATGGAATTTTTACATTGGAAATTCTTTTATGTTTTTTAGGGTTAAAAGTAATGTTTTGCATTTTAAGTAAATATTCTCTCACTAATGTATCAAATTGACCCATAGCTGCTACAGGATATCCACTCAACATAAAAACAGGTGTTTTATTTACTACACCAAATCCAAAAGGTTTTCCAGGTCTAATAGCTACTCCATGAAATAAAACTTCTCCAACATCTTCAATAACATCAATAACTATATCTCCTTTACTAATAGCTGTTCCACCAGTTGTTATAATAACATCATATTCATCTGTTGAGTTTAATATTTTTTCTTTAAGCTCTTGAATTTCATCATGGGAATGATCAATTTCTACATCTAATCCTAAACTTTTTAACATTCCAGTAATTGTGAATTTATTTGAATTTATAACTTCTGCTTTTTTTAAAGTACTTCCAGGCTCAACTAACTCATTTCCAGTCACAATTAATTTGACCAATGGTTTTTTATAGACTTCAGCTTTACCATATCCTCCAGAAGCTATTAATCCCATTTCTTGTGATCTTAAAATTGTATTTTTTTCTAAAATTTTCTCTCCTACTTTAATGTCTTCACCTTGAGGAGCTATATTTTCACTTGGAGTAACTGCGCCGTGAATTTCAAGATTTTCACCATTTGAGATAGTATATTCTTCCATTAATACTGCATTCCCACCTTTTGGAACAGGTGAGCCTGTTGCTACTTTAATGGCTTCTCCTTTTTCAATGGTCTTTTCACTATAATTTCCTGCACCGATTCTGTCAATTATTTTGAGTACTTTTATATTGTTAGGAGAACTTGTAAATGTATCTTCTGCAATTACTGCATAGCCATCCATTGCAGATTTATCAAAGGGAGGAGAGTCATGTTTTGAATATATGTCATCTTTTAGAACTCTTAGGTAAGAATCTTTTAAATCTATAATTTCTCCGTCTAAAATTATTTGGTTTTCATTTAATATTCTTTTAGCTTCAGATAATTTAATAAGTTCAGTTAAAAACATATACTCACTTTTTATAATTTTTATAGTTTTTATAATATTTTTATAATTTTAAATAATTTTTATAATCTTTATAATATTTTTGTAATTTTCAATAATTATTAAATACTTTTTAAATAATTTTTTTATAAAATTTGGAGATGTCCCAATGATTAATTTCATGAAAAAATAAATCTTTAAAATTGATTAAATTAAGAAATAATTATTTAAATATAAATTAATAATTTGTTATGCATTATTTTAATAAATAAAATTTTAATTAATAATTATAAGAAATTTTAACAATTTAAAATCAATTTTATAGTATCTAAAATTTAAAATTTTGAAGTGTGGGACAGAAGTATTTATAATATTTTTATTAATTTTTTATTAATTATTATGCTATTTATTATATTTTTTTAAAAATTTTATTAATTTTTTATTAATTTTTTTATAATTGCTATTCTATTTATTATATTTTTTTAAAAATTTTATTCATTTTATAATTTTTTAGATGCTGTGTGTAATGATTATTTTTTGTAAAAGTAGATATTTAATTAAACTCTCTTAAAGCATATGAAAAAGTATTAATATATATTTTTATAAAAAATAAATGTTAAAAATAATTACAATTAGTAAAAAATTTTTATTTAAATTAGTTTTCTTTATTTTTGAGAAAGCCTTTTGATGAACCTTTTTTTAAAAGGTTCTTCTAATTTGTAAATACCTAATATAATTTCTTTAAATTTGAATTAAAAGATTTTAAATAATAATAAAAATTAAAGGTTTTAAAAAATAATTATTTTTAGTAATTAGACATTAATATTAATTAAAATAAAATTTTATTAAATATTTATATCTATTTTTATAATAAACTTTATTATAATTTTATAAATCTAGTTTAACTTTATAAATCTAATCTTAATTTAATTAATCAAATTTAGAAACTTAGATTTCCAAATTGTTAATCCATTTAATATATTTATAATATTTTTTAATAATTTTACTATAATTTTTTAATATATTTATGATATTTTTCAAATTAAGTCATCTGTTGTTCTATAATGCCAGTGTACGAATTTTTTAAAGTATCAACATCTATTTCAAGGTCTATGTTATTTATTTTTAATGAATTTCCTTTAACTTCACCAATAGGACTAACAGAAACATTTTCATTTTTTAATTCATGTAATATTATATTTAAGTATTTTTCTTTAACAGTAAGAATATATCTGCCATGAGATTCTGAAAATAGTAAGTTATTATCACTTATTTTTCCTTCAGCATCTAAGTATTTTAAATCAATTTCACAACCTAAATTCCCTGCCATTGACATTTCACATAAACCAATAGCTATTCCACCAGCTGATACATCATGAATAGCGGTTATATTTTTATTTTTATCATTGTTAATTAACTTTAACAGAGTTTTTCCAGTTTTAACTTCATCATCTATTCTTATTTTTGGAGCTTGTCCTTGTTCAAGATTATGAACTGTTCTATGATACTCTGAACCATTAATTTCATTGTAAGTCTTTCCTATAACTATGATTTTGTCAGATTCTTCTTTAAAATTCATGGTTCTGATGTTTTCTATATCCATAACTCCAATTAACCCAACTGTAGGTGAAGGGTTTATTTTAATGTCTTCATTTTCATTGTAGAAACTTACATTACCACTTATTATTGGAGATTCAAATTTTTTTGCTATATCTGACATTCCTCTTATACATTCACTAAATTGCCATAAGATTTCAGGATTTTCAGGATTTCCAAAGTTTAAACAATCCACAACTGCATATGGCTCTGCCCCCATTGAGATAACATTTCTAATTCCTTCTGCAACAGTCCCTGCTCCTCCATCATAGGGAGAAAGTTTTGTGTGAATACTGTTACAATCACAGCTTAAGGCAATAGCTGTCTCATCATCAACTCTTAAAACAGCTGCATCATCACCAGGTTTAACAATAGTTCTTATTTGAACTTCATGGTCATATTGTCTATACACCCATTTTTTGCTTGCTATATTAGGTGAAGATAAGATATTTAATATTGATTGTGATATTTCTAGGTCTTTTACTTCAACTAAGCCTTTTTCCACCATAGGTTCTCTTATTTCACGGTTTAAATAAGGAGGATCTGCAAGTAATCTTGTTGGCAAATCTGCTATAATTTGTTCATCATCTTTAACAATCATTCTGTTGTGGTCTGCAACTTCTCCAACTACTGCAGATGGAATTTCATGTTTTTCACAGATTTTGTGGATTTTTTCTACATATTTAGGGTTAACTACAAAAATCATTCTCTCCTGTGACTCTGATAACATGATTTCATAAGGTGTCATTCCAGTTTCTCTAAGTGGAATAGCTTTCAAATCTACAACAGCACCATTTTCACATTTATCTGCAAGTTCACAAATACAACATGTAATTCCTCCACCACCTAAATCTTTGACTCCTGAAACATCTGTTTTTTCTAATATTTCTAAAGATGCTTCAAGAACTCTTTTTTTAGTAAATGGGTCTCCTACCTGAACAGCAGGTCTATCTTCTGTTTCTGATTGGGATGTTAACTCTTCTGATGCAAAAACTACACCTCCCATACCATCACGACCTGTGGTTCCACCCATAAGTAAAAACACATCTCCTGGATTTGGGGCTATTCCTTTAACAATATCTGTTTTTTTAACTAACCCAGCACACATTACATTAACTAAAGGATTTTTACTAAATGACGGGTCAAATTCAACTTCACCGCCGACTGTTGGAACTCCAACTCTGTTTCCATAATCTGATATTCCTTTAACAACATGTTCAAAAAGATATTTTGATTTACTATCTTCCATAGGCCCAAATCTTAAAGAATCTAAAAGAGCTATTGGCATTGCTCCCATTGAAATAATGTCTCTTAAAATTCCCCCAATTCCTGTTCCAGCTCCTCCATATGGCTCTACATAAGATGGATGGTTATGACTTTCAATACCAACAGCAAGTGCAAGGTCATCTGTGATAGAAACCAGACCTGCATCATCTCCAGGTCCCAGTATAATATTTTTTCCCTCTGTTGGAAGCATCTTTAAAAATGGTCTACTACTTTTATATGAACAGTGTTCTGAAAACATTATGTCTAACATTCCTTCTTCTAAAGGGTTAGGAGTTCTACCTAAGGTTTCTACTATGTATTCCATTTCAGAGTTTGTTAAAGCCATTTTATTTCCCTTTATTACTTTCAATAATATTTTTTATATAATTTTTTTATAAGTTAATAATTTTTTAAATAAGTCATTTTTTAAATATTTTTAAATATTTTTAAAATCTCTTTTTAATATTTTTAATAATTTTAATTTTTCTAATAATTTTAAATATTTTGAGTATTTTAAATATTTTTAAGATAAAATATTGATTTCACCAGTTTCTCCATTGATTTCTACTTCTACTTTATCAATCAACTCTTTTGTAGATGAAGGAGAATCTACCATTGGTATATCAGACATTATGGCACCAGTTGCTATTATTGGCTCAGCCTTAAGACAAATTATAGCTTTGGGGGCAGTATTATTTTTTTTCATCTGAAAAATCACATATGATCCAACGGTAGAGCCTTTTCCACCAGGAATAAATAAAACTTTGTCTTTTATAATTTTTCCTTTTAATGGGTGCTTAGAATCTATTATTTCACCATTATCTGGATTTACTCCACCTAAAAAGCTAATAGATTCATTACTTACAATTAATTCACCTTTAGCTATTCCTTTAGCTATTGGTCTTGACTTTATCTTCATTTTTTCATCTTAATCTGATTAAATATATTCAAATAGCTATGATATTTATTGTTTTTATATGATATTTTAATTTATATATTCAAAAATATTTAAATTTTTTCTTTTAATTTAATTAGTGTATTAAACTTTAATTTAGTTAGCATATTAAAATTTATTTTTATTAATTTTTAAATTTTTTTGGCTATGGCTAATTATTTTTTCTTTTATGTTTAATGGGTCTTTTTTCAGTATACATCTTTTTTCATTACTTCTCTCAAGACCGATGTTGCATAAGATCCTTTTGATATTGAAAATTCGGTTAAAACACCATTTTTTGTGGCAATAGCTTTTGTATCCCAAATATTGAACTTAATACTTCTTCTAAGACCATGACTTCCTAATTTTGGTGTCTTAGGAGTTTTAAAATCTTCTAATTTGATTTTTTCTTCTTCAAGAATTCTTCTTTCCATTTCTCCTATTTTTTTATCTGCAAGGGGAACCTTAGAGCCATAAAGTGGAGCTGTTGGATTTGCAAGCTTATTTTCTATCATATTTTTTAATTTTTCATTACTTTCTTCATGAACCATGTGTTCTTCATTATCTATTAAAATATCTCCTTCAACATAGTTATTTACTCCTAATTTGGCTCTTTCACTTATTACTTTGTTAAACAGTCCTGATTGATAAGCGTGAACAAACATTCTTTGAAGGGGTTTTGGTAAGGAGAAAATAGCTTTTTTATAAGATGAATCATCTAATACTCTTTTTTTATTTTCTTTAATCAAGACTTTGAGCATTTCCCTTTCAAATCTTAAAAATTTTGGCATTAACTCAAATGATTTTTCTAAATTTCCATCATCATATGCTTTTCTTGCTTTTTGAACTTCTTCTGGTTCACTTTCTATTGGATATCCAATGTAAATTTTAATAGCTTCTTCAAGGTCGTTGTGAACAAGGGCTTTGCCAACTAAGTGAGTGTTAACTCTTCCGCTTCCAAACCTTTGCCAACCAAAATAGTTTAAAACTCCAGTTGTTTCTAATGATTTTAAGGTTTCATTAGCTATTTTAGTTGCCTTTTCAATGTTATCAATGCCCCTAATTAATATTTTGAATTTATTTCCTTGAAGTTGACCTAATCTAAGCTTTTTTTGATTTCTAATTATTTTTAAAAATTTGGTATTTTTTACATTGTCTTTTATAGCTATTAAATCATTAAATTGTTTAAATGAATCCATATTTGAGACACATATCCATTGCCTTGTAATGGCTTGTTTATCTTTCATTCCAGCAAATCCCATTCTTTTTCTGCTTATTTTAAGAATAGCTGAAATGTCCATAAGAACATCTAATGTAGTTCTTCTTTCTTTTTCAATCCAAATCCAGGCATTAGGACCTCTTCCACTTGGTTGAGCTATTGGTATTTCTTCAACATAAAAATCTTTCTCGAAGTTTCTTATTGTTCCTCCAATTCCAGGATTTGATGTAATATAAGTTTCAGCATTTAACACTTTATTTCCTCATAATTTGGATATTTTTTTTGATTTATATTAAAAGTCTGTTGTTTATTTATCTCTTTATCTATGCTTTATTTAATGGAATTTAAAAAATTATTTGGCAAAAGATAATTTACTTTGATGAGAAGATATTTTATCTTTTGTGTTGTTAGTAATAATGTTCATATTTTTATATTTTTGAACATTATTAATTCTTTTTTTACATATTTCAATTAAATCAACTTTTTCATTTTTATAAAGTTGAACATTTTTATTTTGCTCTATTCCTATAAATTTTCTATTTTCTAGTAAGGCAGAAATTAAAAAGCTTCCACTACCACAACAATTATCTAATATTAAATCATTTTCATTAGTAAAAGTTTTTATCAAATATTTTCCTAATTCAACAGGTTTTTGGGTAGAATGATAAACTTCACCCTCAGATTCAGGTGTTTTAAAGTACACAATATCTGTAGGGTATCTTAAACCATCGCTTTTTACTTCAACAGGAGAAAAATCTCCATAGCTTCCAGTTAATTGATCTTTTCTAACACCTTTATTATATGGTTTTCATTCACTCATTTGAGGATTGTAAACTGGTTGTTTCTTATAAAAAACACAAATATCTTCATGTTTTCTCAGAGGTTGCTTTTTTGCATTTAAAAAATTGGTTGCTTTTGATTTTTCCCAAACCAATTTGTATTTAAACCATTTTTCATTACTTAATATCAATTTAGCCGTAAAAACACCTTGTGAAGTTAAAACTATAGCTCCATTATCTTTAATAATTCTTTTATATTCTTTCCATAGTTCATTTAAATCAATTATTGAATCCCATTTATTTTGAGTAGTACCATAAGGTAAATCACATAAAACCATATCCACTGAGTTTGAAGGAATCTTTTTCATTACATTTAAGCAATCTCCTTCAATAACATTGTTAACAAAATTTTTTAATTCCATAATATCACTTTAAGATTTTTCTTTCATTTTTTTTGTCTCATATATTATATAAAGAATATTAAAGACTTAGAAATTTTATCATTAGCTTAAGTATGTATTTATGGATGAACAAAATGAAATTAATTTTTGTTTTTGATGAAAATTAACTATAGTTATAGTCTGTTGCTTTAAATATTTAATTATATAGATTCTTCAATTAATTTTATCTCTTCATTATTTAATTTATATAACTTATAAACTAAAGAATTAATCTCTTTATCTGTAGATTTAATTTGAATATCTATTAATCTTTTCTCATGAGGAGTTTTAGCATTGCTTAATTGTTTTTTGAGTTCAATCATTTCATCAGCTAATTTAATGAAAGAATTTTGCTTTTCTAAGGATATTTCTGGGATTGGAAATTTAACTATTCCATTTGGGAAATATTCATAAGAACCTCCTCCAGTTTGTTTTCCAATTGTTTTATATCTAAATGTAAGTAATTTAGAATTTAACAATGCTAATATATATTTTAAATTGAATTTTTCATTTGTTGAAAAAAGAACGGTCATATTTGAGAATCCTAAATACTCAAAATTTTCATCTAATACAAAAACATTGTCTTTTGCTCTTCTACTGCAATAAATTTTAGGTAAATCATAATATTCATTATGTAAAGCAAAAGTATAATTCCACCAAGGAGAAGTGGATCTTCTTTTCTTATCTGCCCTATTTTTTAATTTTTGTTTATTATCATTTAAATGTTTTTGAATCGATTCAGGAAGTTTTTTAAAATCTTTAATGAATTCAAAATAGAGAATATAGTCTGTTTTATCATTAATATAATATTTATCAATGGTTTTGCCAGTTATTCTCTTTTTAATAAATTCCTTTGGAAATTCAGTAGGGTACTCTTTGAATGAAAAAATTTTATCTGCTGCTGTTTCCATTCCTTTTCCTACTAAAAGTAAATCTCCTAATTTGGCATGGTTTTTGTCTATTTTTTTATTTAAATCTTTAATTTTTTTATCTATTAAAGAAAAAACTTCATTTTTCTTTAAAATGGTTTTAGAATAATTATTTTCACTGTTAATAATATTGATTAGGTTAGTTATATCATAATTGTTTTCTTTTAAGCTTATAAACTCAGTGTTATTACTTCTATTAATTTTATTATTTTTACTACTTTTATTATTTTTATTAAAAATAGCTATTAATGTTGTTATGTTGGCTTTATCAAAAACTCTGAATTTTTCAAAATTTATTATTTTTGTAATTGGTGACTCATCTACAATAAAATTTCTTAGGTTTTTGCCTTTATCAGAAAATAAGAAAGCATTGGAAGTAATAAAAGATATGTAATTCTTTGAAATTTTGGTAGATTTTTCAATGAAGTAAAATAAAATGTCACTTTTATCCATATATACTTTGTAGTTATTTTTTAAATATTCTGCTTCTTTAGAATTCCTTCCTAATGTTTGGATATTAAAATAAGGAGGATTTCCTATTATTGCATCAAATCCTCCATTTTCAATGATTTCTTTAAACTCAATGTTCCAATCAAAAGGATTGATAATTGGGATATCTTTAGGAGTTATTTCAAACTTAGTTTCTTTTTGTTTTTGAATTATATCAGAACTAATTAAACTATTACCACATTTAATATTATCTCCTAAAAATGGTAAAATTCTCTCTTGGAAGAGTTTTTGTTGAGCTTCAAGAGCATCTTTATTTTCATCCTCAAGAACTTTTAAAAGCAAGCTTAATTTACTCACTTCAACTGCTTGTGAGTCAATATCAACTCCATAAATATTGTTAAGTAAAATTTCTTTCTTTTTTCTTATTGTTAAATGATATTGGTCGTTTTTGCCTTTATATATGGTGTCTTTGGGATGTTTTTCAAGGTTAGAATAATAATTCAAATGCCAATTTAATAAATATTCATAAATTCCAAGTAAAAAAGAACCAGAGCCACAAGATGGATCTAAAAATTTTAATTTTGCTACTTGGTTAGGAGTCTTACCTTTACAAATATCTCCAACAGTATTTTTTACTATAAAATCAACTACATACTTTGGAGTGTAAAAAACTCCTCCTGCCTTTTTAACTTCTTCCTTTTCCTCTATTTTTACTTGTTTTTTAGCTGTGAATCTTATAATTTTTCCTAAAAACTGCTCATAAATATTTCCAAGTATCTCTGGGGAAATAACAGAAAATTCATAAGGACTCTTTGGATAGTAAAGATCTTTTATAATTTCTTTAAAAACACCATTATCAATGGTTAAATCTAAAGTAAATTTGTCTGGATCTAAACTAACTTCTTTCTCGTCTTTGAAATGAAAAATTCCTGCATTGTATTTATCATCAGCTTTTTTACACAATTTTCCAAATTGTTCATATACATTTTCACTGCTTAAAAGATTTTTTAGCTGTTCATAAGGTTCTATTCCTTTATCTTCAGCTATTCTAAGGAATAGTATTCTATCTATTGTTTGTTGAACTGCAAAGTTCAATTGAGCTAAGCTTATATATTTATTTCTAACAGCTATTTTCTTTGCTAAAAGTTCTCTCCATTTTTCAATTTCTTTTAAAAACTCATCATCTACTTTTGTTGTTCCTTTTTTGCTACTGCTTTCAACAAATCTATCTAAATTTCCTTTTCTAACAGCTTCTCTTGATAAAATATCTTTTATTTCATCCCATTTTTCTACATAATCTGTGAACTTGTAAAATTTAATTCTTCCAGTACTTGCCTTATCTTTTGGGTATGGTCGTGTTTTAGATTCATAAATAGCTAATTCTTCAAAGTCTGTTAAAACGGATATTCCTAATTTTGCACTCCAAGCATATCTCCTAACTTGAAATGATGGACCTACAGATGCCTCAATATTAACAGAAGGTTTTTTTGCCTCCACAAAAAAAATTTTCTGCCCATTTAATGTAAAACAATAATCAGGAGCTTTTGTTCCTTTTCCAACTTTTATAGAATCTTCAAAAATAACATCACGAAATTGTGGTGCTGAATCTTTTTTATTGTAAACATCCCATCCTAAGCACTCAAAAAAGGGATCTATAAATTCCTGTCTTACATTTTGTTCATTGTAGTTACTACTTTTGTAACCTTTTATGTTGTTTTCAAACTTTTCAACAAGTTCTTTAACTCTTTTGGGGGCTGTCATAAAATTTATCCCTTTAATTTTAAAGTTTAATCTAATTTTTTTATTTACTATTATCTTTGTTATTTATACACAATTTTCCGTAACCCTATGTCCAAAATTTGAATTTCTGGAGGATTTGTCTTGTTCTTTATATAAAAAACTATTCTATAGCCTCTATACTCTACTCTTTTTAGTCCTTTAAATTTACACTTTAGAGATTTAGAATCATAAGGATTTTTTGTAATTAATATAGTTTTGGAAATTAAATTGTTAAAATCTTCCTTATTATCTTTTTTAAGGTTTTTAAGGTATTTATCAGATTTATTAGAGAAAATTAATTTATAGGAAGTGTTTTTCAAGTTTATCAACATCCACTTCGATGCCTTTGCCTTCATCAATTTCTTGTTTAAGCTCGACCATGTTATCCCAGAACTCACATTCTTCTATTTTTAATTCTAAATCTCCATTTTGGTTGAGATTTGATTCTTTTATTGTTTTTCCTTCTATTTTTTCAATTATTGATTTTGATAAAGGTATTGTTATAGTAGTCATTTCTAATCCTCATTTTTATATATATTTGGTTTTAATTATATTTAAATTTTGCTATGATAAAACATTTCTGTCAAGTTAAGGAATTATTAATATATAAATTTGATGATAAGTATTACAAATTGAAAGGTTTATTTATAAACAGTTTCAAGTTTTTAATGAAATTTTGAAAGAATTTTTCTTAAATTGACAGCATTGAATATAATTAATTAATTATAAATATTTGATAAGACAGTAAATTATATTATTAGTAGGTGTGATAATTTATGAGGGATATAGAATTGAAAAATAAAGAAGTTTTTATCCCAGCTGAGTTAGGGGACGATTTAAATATTAGTGAAAATGATGATATAGGTTTTAAAGTTATTAAAGATGGGATTATAATAAAATTTCATGAAAAAAGAGATAGTTTAAGAGATATGATAGGGATAGTTGAAGCACTTGAACCTACTAATGCTGTTGATTTGAAACGAAAAGGACAAAGAGGAGAATATTAATTTGCTTTTCATAGATACAAGTTTTATTCTTGGATTAACTGTTAATAATGATCAATGGCATGATGATGCACTTAGTTTATTTCCAAAGGTAGAAAAATCTAAAAGATATATTCTAATGTTATAATACTTGAAACACTAAATGGATTAGTCGGTATTATGGATGGAAAAGAATTGAGAAAACGTATAATTTGTTAAATAATAATTATAATGTTTATATTGTTGATAAAGAGATTCAAGATAAATCTATAACTATTTGTAAAAAGTATGATGGGTCTCTTGGTTATGCTGATTGCACTTCTATTGCCGTAATGGAAGAATTAGGAATTCATGAAATTGTATCTTTTGATGAACATTTTGATAATGAAAATAGTATTTGAGATGAGACAAAATGAGTAGTGAAATATTAACAGCATTATTAGGTATTTTTGGAGTAATTATTGGTGTAATATTAACATCCTTTGAAAAATCATCACAGACCTTTAAAAACAGTGTCAAAAAGTATATTTCATTAAAAAAGGACATAGAACAGTTAGAATCATATCCTCTTTTAAACCATATAATTTGTGATAAAAAAATGTATAATGATATATTAAATTTATTAAAATATTATTATTTTTTCAAAAAAACAGATTTATTGAAATTGGATATAGATATAGATTTACTAATTCTCATAAAAGATTTAATTTTATATATAGAAAAATCATTCATATATTTTTCTTATACAAAATATCCCTTAAGATATCCTATTGAAAATAGAAACGAATATACTGGAGAAATAGAATTAAGTGAAGAAAATAAAGAAGATTCAAATTTTAAAAAAGGAACATTGGTTGATTATTATCGGAACACATTTTTTAATGACTGTGAAAATGCAAATAATCTAGTTGATACTAATTTAATTGAATCAATGCAAAAAATGAATGATATTATTGCACATTTGAAAAAGTATGAGAAATTTAATAAACAAAATCATTTTTGTTCTTATCTAGAAAATAAACTAAATAAAAAAACAGAAAATATCAACGAAGATTTGATCAATGATATGAAAAATCAACTTAATAAAAATCCTCTTTATAAAAACCCTTTTTATATTGAAAATTATGAAATGTTTTTTATGTATTTGAATTTTAGCCCAAAAATAAGTTTTTGTAAGATTAAAAAAGGAATAATATTTATGAAAACAGATTCAAGTTACCCTATAGAAGAAGTTTCAAGCGATGTATTTTCATATATTCTTGAGTTAAAAGAATTTTTAGCATATTCTGGAGAGCAACTCATACCTAACATATATTATTACTATTCTCCCACAGATAACGAACTAAAGAAATATAAGGCAACAGGATATTTAAATATAATAATTACTAATTTAACTGAACAAGAATGGGCTTCAATTGATACAAAAGAAATATTTCATTGTTGAATTAAATTTTAACAAGTGAAAGAATCTTATTTCATGGAATTCAATATTTAAAAATATTTAAATTCATTATATTTGGTATAATGTAGTTTAAAATAAATATTTTTTAGTCTTCTGAAAGAAAATCCATTTTGGGCAATACAATTAAATTTTTAAGATAAGCACTTCCAAATTCATAATCAACTAATGTTATATAATAAGTTTTTTGTAATATTTCCAATACTATTCTATTTATATCAAAGCCAATTAATTCGATGAAATCAGCATCAACTTTTACTAATTCAATATCATCAATTTCAGATCCAGTTTTTATTAATCCTTCGAATCCTAAATTAAGAGTTGACAATATATCAAAAACTTCTTGTGTTGCCATTGCTGAGCTTGTTGCAGTTGTTCTTCCCCTTCCAAATGGAAAAAATACTCCTTGGTCTGTTTGAATAAATAAAGTAACTCCTGCTTTTATTAATTCTTTTCGTTCATCATCCATTGTTGTTAAGTTAAGGTTTTTTTCTTCTTATTTTGATTACTTTTCCTATTTTTTATTTAATTTTTATTAATTTTGTTATTTAAGAAATACAATGCCCTGGCCGGGATTTGAACCCGGGGTAAAGGATCCGCAGTCCTATGTGTTATCCAAACTACACTACCAGGGCTAATTAATATTTTATAATTTTTTTATAATTATTTTCTAATATTTTTTATATAAAATTGTCTTTTTTTTTAATTGCTTTTAGAAAAGTTTTTAATCTTTTCAAATTTGTAAAATTAGTAACAATATTTATAAAAATATTTTATAAAAATAGATTATAAATATATTTTCCTTTTTTTAGTATAAATATTTTAAGATTTTTTAATATATTTTATAATTATATCTTTATTTGTTTTTATATCATATTTTTATTCATGTTTTTATTTCTTTTTTATATCACACTTTTATTTATATATAGCTGTTTAGTCATAGATATAAAGAGTGTATGAAAAATTTCCAACTTCTCTAGTACTTGTTGAAATACTTTGACTTTGATTAAAATTTCCTTTTGAAGATAAAACTGTGTTATTTAGGATATTTGATTCTAAAAGAAGATAATTTTTATTTGTTGTTTTGTTTAAAAAGTTTTCGATCATTAAATTAACATTTTCTCTACTTTCATAGGAATAATTATTTGATTCTAAGTTATAGCTTACAATCTCTAACAATGATTCCTCTTTTGCATTTGTTTTTGAAGACATTAATTCTATAATATCTTGAGCCATTTGTGGATTTATTTTTTCCTCACTTGGAGATTTAAAATTTATATCAATGGCTATATTAAAAATAGATATTATTAGAAATATTAGCACAATTCCTATTAAAACATCGTATAGAGATAAAAATCCTTGGTTTTCATAATTTAAATGAATATTTCTATAATTTCTATAGCTTCTATGATTTTTAAGTTTTATTTTGTTTTTAAGTGTTTTTAAATTCATATTTCTATTTCAATTTAATCTCTGTTCCTTTTATATTTAATTTCTTTTCTATTTAATTTCATTTAGTTTCTTTTCTATTTCAAGTTATTTGTCTTTGTTTTTTATGTAGTTTATAACCTTTTTTTTCTTTTGTATTGCTTTTTTAGCGGATTTTTCTACTTTTTCTTGCATTTGATTAAAGTCTTCTGGTGTTGTCTCACCTACAAGTTTTTTAATTTTAGTGTAGGCTGCTTCTCTAAATAGTGGATTAATTTCTTCTACTTTATTGTTGTCTTTTATTAATCTTGCTCCTTTTTTATCATCTACATATCCTATTTCACCTATTCTAACTCCAGATTTTTTAATAGATTTTTTTATTGTGTCTGCTTTATTTTCTGGAACTATCAACATTAAAGAATCAGTAGAAACTCCAAGAGGGTCTATATCTAATTTTTCAAGCATATTTAATACTTTAGGATTTACCATGGAATTAATTTTTGTGTTGTCCATTTCTAAACCTAAGTTTGTTGTGGAAGCTATTTCATGGGCATCACCACGGAGACCTCCATTTGTTACATCTGTCATTGCATGAACATCTTTTACTAAATTATCTTTAATTAGGGCATTTGAAGCTTTTATAAAACTAATATCAATTGTTTCCCAGACAACATCAAAATAACCATTGTAAAGGGCTGTTGTGGTTATGGTTCCTCCTCCAGAACCTTCAGTTAAAAGAATTACATCTCCAGGCTTTGCCATTTTTCTTGCTGTAGGTTCTATATTTGAAACACCAATTGAACCAACTGCACTAACTAAACGGTCACCTAATACCATGTCTCCTCCAACTCGTAGTGTACTTCCTGCCACTATTGGAACATCGATTAACTCTGATACTGTTGCAACTCCAGCTGTAAAATCAAATAGCTTTGCAACATCTCCATCATCAGCAAGATGGATATCACTAATTATTGCAACAGGCTTAGCCCCCATTACACATACATCTCTTAAACTTGCTCTTGTTACATGAAATCCACCTAAAAATGGATATTCACTTAATCTTGAATGAATACCATCTATGGCTGTTGTTATGTATACCTCATTACCATTAACTTTAGATTTGACTACTCCACCATCGTCTTGCTCTGATGGATTAATTAGAGAATTTGTATTGGTGCTTGCAACTATTTCAGCTATTTTTCTATGGACAAAAAAGTCTCCAGCACCTCTTGAACCAACTCCAATTTCTCCCATTTTAACATCTGAGAGTGTTGACTTTACAATATCCTTTAAAAAATTGTCATCTATCTTTTCAAGTTTAAGTGTATTTTTAACTTCTTCAACAACACTTTGAGCCATTTTAAATGAAAATTCATCTGATATATTTTTGTAATCTTTAATATGTTCAGCTAAAATATTTTCTAAGGATTTTTCATCTATTTTGTTTATTTTAGCTCTTGTAAATCCTTCAATATCCATGGTATCATTTTTTTATTAAAGTTTTAGTAAAATATTTTATGAAAAAATTAAATATAATACATATAGCAAATATAGTAGATATAATAAAGTATAAAAAATAATAAAATATAAAAATATAGATTTTTAATTTTTAATTTTTTTTTTTAATGTTTCTATATTTTTAAAAGATTACATTTAAATTTTTCTTAATGTTTATATTAAAGTTTAATTATTTTAGTTATTTTTAATTATTTAGTATTGTTTTAACTATTTAAGTATTTTTTAATTATTTAAAAGGGCTTTTTAATTTTTTTAATTATTTTATAAACTTACTTTATATTTTTACTTTATATTTTTATTTTTTTAAGAAAATAAATAAAGTTCATTTATTAATTTAAACTTTAGGTGTTAAATGTCAAAATTGTGTATAGTGGGAATAGGACCAGGTTCTAAAGATTATTTGACTCAAATAGCTATAAAAACTGTTGAAAATTCAGATTTTGTTATTGGAAGTCAAAGAGCTTTGGATTTATTTGAAAATGCTTCTCAAAAAATTGTTTTTAATGTTAAAAATCTTGAAGAATTTTTATATAAATCAGTAGACTTAGTAAATGAAGGATTTAATGTTAGTTTACTTTCAACAGGAGATCCTGGTTTTTCTGGTCTTTTAAAGCCTATTTTAAGAATAGCTAAAGAAAAAAACCTCGATGAAAAAGCTATTGAAGTTTTTCCTGGAATAAGCTCTCTTCAATTGGCTTCAGCTAAAACTCATATACCTTGGGATGAAGCAAATATAATGACTTTTCATGGAAGGGATGATCAATCAGCTATTTTAGATATTATAGAAAATAATTCAGATACTAGAGAATCAATAAACTCTAAATCTTCCATTATTTTACCTTCAAAAAGTGTTAAAGATTTTGCTAAGTTTTTAATTGATTCTGGAGTTGATGAGAATAGAAAAATAACTGTCTGTGAACGATTGAGCTATTTAAATGAAAAAATAGTTGATACTACTCTTAAAGATATTTTAAATAGTAATTTTTCATATATGTGCATTCTTGTTATTTATTAATCTCTTAAGATTTAAATAATAATAATAATAATAATAATAATAATAATTCTTTAGAGATAGAGATAACTGCTTAGAAAATAATTTCTTAAAAAAACAATTGTTTAGGGAATAATTGTTTAAAGAATAGCTATTTATAGAAGAATTGTGTCTTTTTCGCTTTGCTCTATGATTTTTCCTTCGTATAATACTTCTGCAAGTTCTTCTAACTTTTTTTCTCCTTTTACTTCTTCCTTAAATAAAGGTATTTCTTCGACAACTTGTTCTTGGAATTTCTGGTGGATTAAACCTAATCTTTTTTGTTGAATTTTATATCTTGACTGGCAAAAATCACAGTTATCAATATCTGGCATCACTTGATTAACTATTACACTATCCACATTCATATCATTCTTTTTTAATGATTCAATAGCTCTTTCTGATTCATATATTGACATTTCCTCAGGAATAACTATCATTTTAAATGAAGTTAGCTCAGGATTTGTTAATACTTTTTTTGCTTCGGAAATTTTTCTTTTAGTCTCTTCTAACTCAGCAGTAGATGCAATATCTTCATCTTCACCTCCAACAAATGGTATTAAATTTTTTAACCCACTAGTAACACTTCCTAACTTTGTTTTTGCTTTAATCATTTTACCAACCCATGAATCCATTAAATCAGGGAAACTTAAAAATCTTAATGTGTGTCCTGTTGGTGCTGTGTCAAATACAACTACATCGTATTCATTTGTTGTCATAACTTCCATAAATATCTCAAAAGCAGCAGCTTCATCAGATCCAGGTGAAGATGAAGCTAAATCCAATTGATCTCCAAGTAAATCTAAACCTGGTAGCTGATCTGGACTTGCTAATGATTTTTTACTTTTTAATTCTGCTTGTTGCTTTTCTACAGCCATTTCTGGGTCTATTTCTACACCATACAAATTTTTCATAATCATTTTTGGGTAGGGACCAACATATGTTTCTAAAGAATCAGATAGTGAATGAGCAGGGTCAGTTGAAACAATCAATGTTTTTTTACCTTGTTTTGCAAGATAAATAGCTGTTGCAGCGGATACAGAAGTTTTTCCAACTCCTCCTTTTCCACCAACAAATATGAAACTAGTTTTTCCATCTTTAAATTTAAATAAGTCTTTTATTTTCACATTATCACCTTGTCTTGTGGTATTTAAGGATTAATTTTTTTTAAGTATTTTTTAAGTATTTTTTCAAGTGCTTTTTAAGTATTTTTTAAGTATTTTTTTAAATATTTTTTAGATTTTTTTTAAAAAATTTTATAAAGTTTAAATAATAAATTATATTTTAGTTATTTATTAAATCAAAAGTATTAGTTTATATATTTATTAGTTTTATATATTATTATTTTTTATTTATTTTATATTTTATTTAGCCATTTTTTTTTAATAAAATAATGTTTAATACTTATTTAATAATTTTCAATAATTTCAATGAAATACTTTTTAATAACTTATTTAATAATTTTCAGTAATTTCAATGAAATACTTTTTATTAAATTATTATTTTTTTATTAGATTATTTTTTTATTAATTTTTTGCACTGAATTATATTTGTCTTTATGCTTAAATATATTTTAATTATCTTCTTGATGTTGTGGTAAGATGTTTAAAGTTTCTAAATTAGATTCTGATAAGATTAAAAAGGAATTAATAAGTTTTGTAAAAGACATTGTAAAAAAATCTAATTCTTCTGGAATTATTATTGGCTTAAGTGGAGGGATTGACTCTTCTGTTGTTGCATACTTATTAACAGAAGCACTAGGAAAAGACAAAGTTTTTGCTTATCATTTATATAGTTCTACAACTCCTAAAGAAGATACTGACGATTCTAGACTAATGGCTAAAATTTTAGACATTGAATATCATGAAATTCCTATAGATGATATTTTGAATCAATATTTAGCAGATTTTAACAGCTATTCTAACATGGATTGCTTAAAAGTTAATAAAAATTCTCATCAATTATCAACAGGAAACCTTAAAGCTAGAATACGAATGTCTATATTATATTACTTTGCTAGCTTAAAAAACTCCCTTGTAGCTGGAACAGGTAACAGAAGTGAGCTTCTAATTGGATATTTTACAAAATTCGGCGATGGAGCTTGTGATTTTGAGTTAATTGGAGATGTTTACAAAAGCCAATTAAAACTATTGGCAAGACATTGGAATATCCCTGAACAAATTTTTACTAAACCTCCTAATGCAGGGCTATGGGATGGACAAACTGATGAAGAAGAAATAGGAATGACTTATGAGTTATTAGATTCTTTACTTTATTATATTGTTGATAAAGAATTAAACAACGAGGATATTTTAGAAAAAATAGCTGTTTCTTCAGATAGGACTAATGGGGACAGGGATACAGAAATTATTGATATAAACATTGTGGATAATGTCCGTGAAAAAATTGAGATTAATAAACATAAAATAGATTCTCCTCCAAGCCCCTTTAAGGGAAACTTTTCTAGCTTTCTTTTTGGAGAATAATTATGACTAATCATAAAATGGTTTTAATATATGTCACATGTTCTAATGAGGACGAATCCGCATTCATAGGAAAAAGTTTAGTTGGAGAAAGACTTTGTGCATGTTGTAACATTTTTTCAGCTATTAAATCTTTTTATTGGTGGAATGATTCTCTTGAAGAAGATACAGAGTCTGTTTTAATACTTAAAACAATAGATAAAAATATAGAAGAATCAATTAAAAGAATTAAATCTCTTCATTCCTATGATAATCCTTGTATAATTGCTTTACCAGTTATTAATGCTTCTAATGATTATTTAAAATGGATAAATAATGAAATTCATAATAATCTTGACTTAGATAATTTAGATTTAAATAGCTTAGATTTAAATAATTTAGACTCAGATGACTTAGATTTAGGTTGTATGGATTTAATTTCTAATTTAGATAAGTTACATACAACAGAGCTTGGATTAAAAAGGATTGAGAAAAATCTTTCCTTAAATGTTGAAGATGCAGTAAAATGGGTAAAAGAGAAAATTGAAAATCCTCAAGCATCTATAACTAAGAAAGGTAAAAATTGGTATATACTAATAGAAGAGTATAAAATAACTGTTAATGTAAATAGTTATACAATTATTACCGCTCATAAGATAAAATAAATTTTTTTATTTTTTTTTTAAAAATATAAATATTATTAATAATATATATTTTTATAGTATATTTTGATACATTATTACAT
>NZ_LWMV01000162.1 GCF_001639295.1 Methanobrevibacter curvatus
TCAGAACTACAGAAATGAAAATAAATGCAAAATAAACTGGAATTTCACTAAAGAAAATGCTGATAAAAAATTATCAAAATACTATACTTAAATAAAAAATATGAAAATTAAATTGTCTTAACAATATATTATTATATAATATTTTATTATTATTTACATGATGTTTTTTATTATGGTGTTTTTTTCATTCCAGTCTTTATAGTTATAATATCCCTACAATTATCACTAAAATCCAAAATTTTTATATACAAAATATAAATTTTTTTTATATCTAATATAAATTTAAAATTTATATATTATTTAATTTATAAATATAATATATATTAATATTACAAGCTAATATTTTAAGTTATTATTAAAATGATTCTGGTGATTTAATGTCAGTTACTATTAATGAAAATTATTTATTATTGCAAGATAGCTATTTATTTGTTGAAATAGCACGAAGAGTGGAAAAATTCCAAGAAGAAAATCCAGAAAAAGAAATTATAAGGATGGGAATTGGAGATGTTACTAAACCTCTTGTTCCTGCAGTTGTCAATGCATTTAAAGAAGCAGTTGATGAAATGAGTAAATCAAAAAGTTTTATGGGTTATGGTCCAGAACAAGGTTACTCATTTTTAGCAGAAGCTATTATTAAAAATGATTTTGAGCCACTTGGAATCAAACTGGGCTTAGATGAGGTTTTTATAAGTGATGGGGCAAAATGTGATTCTGGTAACATTCAAGAAATATTTTCTTTTGATAATGTGGTTGCTGTAACCGACCCAGTTTATCCAGTTTATGTTGATACAAATGTAATGGCTGGTAGAACAGAAGGTTTAAATGAAGATGGAACATATAAAGGGTTGGTTTATCTTCCTGCTACAGAAGAAAATAATTTCATACCAGAACTTCCTAAATCCGATGTAGATTTATTATATCTTTGTTTTCCGAATAATCCAACAGGAACTACACTTACACATGATGAACTAGCTAAATTTGTTAGTTATGCAAAGAAAAATAATGTAATTATTTTATTTGATGCTGCATACGAAGCATTTATTAGAGAGGACAATGTTCCCCATAGTATTTATGAAATTGAAGGGGCAAAAGAAGTAGCTATTGAATTTAGAAGCTTTTCAAAGACTGCAGGATTTACTGGAACAAGATGTGCATATACCATTGTTCCAAAGGAATTAAAAGCATTTGATTCTAAGGGTGGCAAGCAAGATGTTAATCCATTGTGGAACAGACGTCAAACCACTAAATTTAATGGAGTTTCCTATCCTGTTCAAAGAGCAGCAGAAGCAATTTACTCTGATGAAGGTAAAAAACAAATCAAGGAAAATATTGATTATTATATGAAAAATGCAAAGATCATTAGAGAAAATCTTAGTAATATAGGGTTAAATGTCTATGGAGGAATTAATTCTCCCTATATTTGGGTTAAAACTCCAAATAATATGAAATCTTGGGATTTTTTTGATCTTCTATTAAATGAAGCTAATGTGGTTGGTACTCCTGGTGCAGGATTTGGTTTAACTGGAGAAGGTTATTTAAGACTTACTGCATTTAACACTACAGAAAACACCAAAGAGGCAATGAAAAGAATAGCTAATTTGTCTTTTGTTTAAATCCAATGTTTTATTTTTTATAAAGTATCTTTTATCTTTTTATTTTTTATAAAGTATTTTTTTATCTTTTTATTTTTAATTTTTTTAATTTTCTTAATTTTTTTAAGTTTTATAATTTTTCATCTTTTTTATAATTTTTAATTTTTTTACTAAATTCATTTTTTTATATTTTTTATATTTTTTTAATAAAAGAAAGAAAATTATTCAAAACTTAAAATGGTCATAATTTAAAAAATAAGCACTTTTAAGTCAAAAATTTTTTTAACTTGACAAATAATGCTTTGTTTTTCATTTTCCATTAAATTTAAGAAATAGAAATGTAAATAAATATATATAATATTCTATTTTAATTTTATTTTTATATTTATTTTTTATATTTAATGTTCATTATTTTTTTTATATTTTTATATTTAATTTTAAATTTATACTTTTAGAGAGTATAAAATTGCTAAATGAATGATTTTATTATATAATTTTTTCAATAAATTTTAATTAATAAATTTTAAATGGTTTGATATGATGTCATATGTTAAAAAAGTTTTAAGTGATTTAAAAGAAAAAAATAGCAGTCAAGAAGAATTTCTCCAAGCAGCAACTGAAATATTAGAGTCAATTGCCCCAGTATTTGAAAAACATCCTGAATTCCAAGAAAATGCGATTTTAGAACGTTTGGTCGAACCTGAAAGAATAATAATGTTTAGAGTTCCATGGGTAGATGATAATGGAAAAATTCAGGTAAACCGTGGGTTTAGAGTTCAATTTAACAGTGCAGTTGGACCATATAAAGGTGGACTTCGTTTTCACGACAGTGTAAATCTATCAATTATGAAATTTTTAGCATTTGAACAGATATTAAAAAATAGCTTAACTGAAATGTCCATTGGAGGGGCTAAAGGAGGAAGTGATTTTAATCCTAAGGGTAGAAGTGATGGAGAAGTAATGAGGTTTTGTCAGAGTTTTATGGATGAATTGTATAGGCATATTGGTCCAAATACAGATATTCCTGCTGGGGATATGGGTGTAGGTGGTCGTGAAGTTGGTTTTTTATTTGGACAATATAAAAAATTAGTGGATGGTCATGTTGCAGTATTAACTGGTGCAGGATTAGAATTTGGAGGTTCATTGGTTCGCAAAGAAGCTACAGGTTATGGTTTAATTTATATTTTAGATGAGGCATTAAAGATGAGAAATGAAACAATTAAAGGAAAAAATATTGTTGTTTCAGGATCTGGCAATGTAGCTATTTATGCTGCTGAGAAAGCAGAAACTTATGGGGCTAAAGTTTTAGCAATGTGTGATTCTTCAGGATATATTTATGATAATAATGGAATTAATGTAGACATTGTTAAAGAAATAAAAGAAGTTAAACGAGGAAGAATAAAAGACTATCTTAAATACCCAAATACAGAATCTGCCCAATATGTTGAAGGTGGAATAATTTGGAATGTTAAATGTGATATTGCCCTTCCATGTGCCACTCAAAATGAATTAAGCGAAGAGTCAGCCAAAATTTTAGCAAAAAATAACACAAAATATGTTGCCGAAGGAGCAAATATGCCATCTACCAATGAAGCCGTCGATGTGTTTTTAAAAAATAACATGCTTTATTTGCCTGGAAAAGCAGCAAATGCTGGTGGAGTAGCAACTTCAGCTTTAGAAATGGCTCAAAGAAGTTCTAGAATTCAATGGACTTTTGAGGAAGTTGATGCAAAATTAAAAACTATAATGGTTAATATTTATCATAACATTGATAATGCAGCTAAAAAATATGGTTTTGAAGGCAACTATGTTGTAGGTGCAAATATAGCTGGATTTTTAAAAGTTGCCAATGCAATGTTAGCTCAAGGAGTCGTTTAATCATTTTTTTTTTTTTTTTTTTTTTTAATAACTGAGAGTGTCTCATAATTAATATTTTAAAAATGTTAATAAAAATATTTAGCATTCAAAGTCTTTAAATTTTATATAAATATCTGCATTGTTTTATTTTTTAAAAATAATATTTATAAAACATATAATTTAAATTTAAAATAATATAAATTCTTTAAAATTGAATTAAATAATATAATTATTTTATTATAATTATTAACACATATTTTATCGATTATTTAAGATTTAAAAGATTCATATGGAAATTAATTTCATGAAAATTCTAAAAAGCGGTTTATGAGGCACTTCCCGCTTGATAATATATAACTTTTCTTCACTTTTTTAAGTTATTTTTTTTAAGTTGTTGTGTGTGGCTGTGGTTTGTTGTTGTTGTGTTTTTTTTTTTTTTTTTTTTTAATTTTTTAATTTTTTTATATTTTTCTAAATCTATTCATGTGTTTGTTTCTAATAGCTTGTCCTTCTTCTTTTGTTCTATTTTTAGAATATTTTGGAATATCTTCTTCAAAAAATTCTCTTTTTTCACCTAAATCTTTTTGCTTATTATCATAATTTCTAATGTTATTATAATTATTATCACTATGATTATAATATCTTTCATTTTCATAGTTTTTTACATCATAATTTTCATCAGGGTTCCTAGTGTCATAAAAAGTGTTATTGTTATCATTTCTATTCAAATTATTAGTTAATACACCATTAGGTTCATTATCAAATTCATCATTATAATTTTCTTGATTATATTTTTGTTTTTGTGAAAAATCATTATCATTTGGATTTTGAGGATTATAGTGTTTTACCATATGATCCTGTTTAATATTTCCTGGAATTTTTTGATTTTGATAGGCATTATATGGGTCATGTTCATTAAAATTACTATAATTGTTGTTAATATCCTGATTTTGATAATTGTGGTTAGGAGTAATTGTTGGGTTTCTATAGTGACTATAATTTTTATTTATTTGTGTAAAAATAATATTTTCTACATTATCTGGAGTTTTAATGTTTTTAAGTTTAATACTTCCTTCATCATATCCAGAGAAAATATTTATATCTCCAACTTTAAAAATTCTTCCTATTATGCCTTTATTTATTTCAATGTCTTGAATTTTTTGCATAGGGAAAAATTCAGATTTTTTCATTAGTACTCCTTTATTTACAATTACTCTAGAATTTGTGATTATATACTCTGTATTTATCCATTTAACTAAAATCCAAATTGTCCAGATAATCAAAATAAATATCATACCCATAAAAAATAATGTGATGTATTCAGTTAAAGGAATTTGAACATACCGTGCAAACATATTCTGGATTTTTCCTACTGATTTAATAATATAAGACATGTTTGCTATAATTAGACAAACAATTACTATGAAAAATATTCCTTTTTTGCATTGAAAAATCAAACTTGCTTTTTCTTGATATAATATTTCTTCATTTCCAATAAAATTATTATTTTTATTATTCATTAAGGATACTTAGCCATTCAACATTAATAAATTTTTCTTATATTCTTTTAACACAATCTTTGTTTTTTATAAAAAAATATTTAAGCATTTTGAAATATAATACTATAAGTATTTCAATAATAAAAATAATTTTTAATTCATTTTTTTATGTAAATAAATTTTTCTTATATTTTTTTTAATTATTCTCAATATTTTTCATCATTTGATTTTATTTTTTTATTAATTTATTTTTTATTTCATTAATTTAGTTTATTTTATTAATTTATTTTTTTATTTCTGTAATTTACTTTACATTTGTGATATCATGTTCATGGGTGCATCAACAAAAGAAGGGCAGTTAATAGCTGAAAAAAGCCGTGAAATTGTCCGTTCCTTAATAAAAGATAAGATAATTGGATTAAATCCATATGAAATAGACATTGTTGAGAGAATTGTTCATTCTACAGCAGACCCAGACTATGCTGATTTAGTTAAAATGAGTTCTGATTTTGTTGATTCTGCTTTAAAATCTTTAAAAAATAATGAAGATATTTTAACTGACATTAATATGGTAAAATCAGGAATAACTCAATATTCTGGTGAGGTTAAATGTTTTATTAAAGAAGAGGAGGTTAAAAAAATAGCTAAGCGAGATGAAATCACAAGAGCAGCTGCTTCAATTCAATATGCAAGTGATAATGGATTTGAAGGAATTATGGTCTTTGGAAATGCTCCAACAGCTGTTTTTAAAGCTATTGAATTGTATGAAAAAGCTGAATTAAACATTAAAGCTATTGTTGGTGTTCCAGTAGGATTTGTTGCTGCCTCTGAGTCAAAAGAAAGATTATATAATTCAAATATTCCAAATATAATTACAATAGGACCTAAAGGAGGAACCCCAATAGCTGTTGCTACTGTTAACTCATTAATATCTCAAATTTAATTTTATCAAATATTTATATATTTTTAATTATAATTTAATATAAAACCATTTTAATTATATTTAATTAGAACAATTTTAATTTAAATCATTTTAATTTAAATCACTTTAATTTTACCCATTTAATTATAAATCGTTTTTTCAATAAATTTTTCATGTGTAAGTATGAATTCAAAAGTTTTGTTTAATGAGGGAAAAAATTATATTCCTGGAGGAGTTAGTTCTCCTGTACGTGCTTTTAAACCTTATCCTTTTTTTGTGAAGTGTGGGCATGGTTCAAAAATTGAAGATGTAGATGGAAATAAATATATTGATTATTGTTTAGCTTATGGGCCTTTAATTTTAGGTCATTCAAATGAAGAATTAGTAAAATCAATATATGAAGATTTAAAATTAGGAACTGCATATGGGGCACCTACAGAAGCCGAAATTACATTGGCAAAAAAGGTTGTTGATAGAGTACCTTATGTAGACATGATTAGATTTGTCAATTCTGGTACTGAAGCTACTATGAGTGCAATTCGTCTTGCAAGAGGTTTTACTGGTCGAAATAAAATATTAAAGTTTGATGGTGGATATCATGGTGCTCATGATTATGTTTTAGTTAAACCTGGTTCTGGTGGAGCTACATCTCCAGATTCGCTTGGTATTCCAAAGGATACAACAAAAAATACTCTTTCTGTACCATTTAACGATGAAAATATTTTAGAAAAAGTTGTCCTTGAAAATAAAGATGACTTAGCAGCCATTATTGTTGAGCCTGTGATGGCTAATATTGGTTGTGTTGAACCAAAAGTAGGATTTTTAAAGCTTTTAAGAGCACTTTGTGATGAATATGGAATTATTTTAATTTTTGATGAAGTTATAACCGGTTTTAGAGTATCAAGAGGATGTGCAGGTGAATATTTTGGTGTTTATCCTGATTTGGCAACTTTTGGAAAAATCATTGGTGGAGGATTTCCAATGGGTGCTTTTGGAGGAAAAAAAGAGTTAATGGAAAATATTGCTCCTGCAGGAAAGGTTTATCAAGCAGGAACTTTTAATGGTAATCCCATTTCTGTTAAAGCTGGAATTTTCACTTTGGACAAATTAGATCACATTTTTTACAAAAGTTTAAAAGATAAAGGAGATTTTATAAGAAATAGCTTAGAGGAATTTAAGGATGAAAATCTTTTAAATATTCAAGTTGTAGGTTTAGCTTCAATGTTCCAAATTTATTTCAATGATAAACCAGTTTTAAACTATGAATTGGCTAAAAAATCAGGAACTGATAACTTTAGCTACTATTTTAATCACTTGCTTAAAAATGGTATTTTCATTCCTCCAAGCCAATTTGAGTGTTGTTTTATTTCAAATACTCATAGTCAAGAAGACTTAGAAAAAACGGTTAATATAATGGGTGATGCTTTGAATTTAATTAAATAAAAATAATTTATTATTTTTTATTTTTCTATTTTTTTTTTAATTTTTTTTTAATTTTTTATCATAATTTTATCTATTTTTTTAGTTACTTGATATATCAATTATTTTTCTATTTTTCTATTTTTTTTAATCAATTTTTCTTTATTGAAAAAAAGTTTTAAAATATATTATTTTATTAAATATTGATTTTTTATTAAATATCGAGTTTATATTTAATTTACTCCATTAGTAAACTATTAATAAAGCAAAACATATTCATAACTACTATAAAACATCATAAAATAATACAAGAAGTGTTTAAAAAAAGCTTTTAACTACTTAAAAAAATTAATTTTTAAGTAGTATTTAAATAGAAAATTTTATTTAGTGTTTAGATATTTTGAACTACTGCTCCAAAACCTTTTGATGAAATTAACTGAATAAATGAAGATTGTGGAATAGCTATAATATGTCCTTTTTGGATTTGATCAATAGCTGTTGTTACCATATTTTCTCTTTTACTTGTGTCTGTTGCTGCTACTGAAAGTTTTTTAGCTAAAGTTTTAACTGCATCTGCCCTATTCATACTTCCACCATGAAGTTGATCATTTTCTCTAACTAAATCTGCTGCTGATATGTTCATACTACCTTCAGAAATACCACTTGCAGTAATAATTGCATCCATTGCTTCTGTGTTGACAGCTATTACTCCATCGATTTTAACATTGTAATGTGCTTCAACAATTTCTTTTGCTAAAGTCATGCCTTTTTCATTGTCTTCATACCAAAGGGAATCGTGTAACAACAATCGTGAACCTGCTCCCTGTGCTTGAGCTGATGATGGTTCGGCTGCTGTAGGGTGTCTCATACCTCCAGGATAAAAAGGAGTGTATTTTTGAATACTTCCGTCTTCTAAACTAACTACAAATGCCATATCTACTGCACCAAGTCCTGCTCTTGGTTCACTTTCATCTGCACAAAGAACTAATATTTTTTTAGACCCATGGGTTAAATCTCCACCACCAATTGAAATTTCACCTGTAAAATAACCAAATCCAACAACTACAATTCCAATTACTAACACTACAACAATGGCAGATAACAAGTTTTTATTATTCATTTAATTGCTCCGTAATTCTATTTTTTCTTATTTTTTAGTTTTTTTTTATTTTTTTTATATAGAATTTTTACAGATTTAGATAAACTTAAATCAATAAATATATATTAAAAATTTTAAAATATGATGAATATTTTTTAATTTATTAAAAACCAATTTTTATTATTTTCAAGGATAATAATTTTTATAAAAAATATCTATAATATAATTTTTAACATAAATATTTATGTAGTATAATAATATAAACTTATTCTTTTTTATATTTTTTTTTTAATTTCTTTTTACTGTTTCTTATTTGAATTTTTAAAAATTATATTAATAATGAAAAATATTGATTAAACAAAAATTTCTTCTTCACTATGAGTATCTTTTAACCAGTATTAAGTAAATACTTTATAATTTATCCATATTTTATTTTTTAGTGCCAGTTATAATGGCTATAGGGTTTTGACTAATCATCATAATTCCTCTATCTAAAATTTTTCCTTTTGAAATGTTTACTTCTATTATTTCTGTTTCATATGCTAATTTCTTTAATTGGTTAATTGATTGAACTTTAGTATCAATTAAAATAGCTGTTACTATGATTTTTCCATTTTTAACTATTTTTTTATCAATTTGGGCTATAATTTCTTCTAAATCATTTCCACTTCCGCCAATAATGGCTTTATTTAGTGAATTTATGTTAGAAATGATAGATAATCCGTCATTTTTAATTAATTTGACATTGTTATATAAATTGAACTTTTTAAGGTTCATTTTAGTTGTTTCAATCGCTTTAGGGTTTTTATCAATGGAAATTAAATTTTTTGTTTTTTTAGCTATTTCACATGTTAATCCACCAGTTCCACATCCAATTTCAAGTACTTTATCTTCTTTAGAGATATTTGTTTTACACAATACAATACAACGTATTTCTTCCTTTGTTGGTCCAGGAACACTATTATTTTTTATAAATTCATCATCTGTAATCATTTTATCACTAATTATGATTTCCACCGTTTAAATTCATTATTTTCTATTTTTAAAACATCTAAAATTTTTCCAACAATGAAATCACAGATTTCATCAATATTTTGAGGATTGTGATAAAAACCAGGCATTGCAGGTAAAATAATTCCTCCTTCTTTGCTGATTTTAAGCATATTTTCTAAATGGGCAGACCTAAGAGGTGTTTCTCTTGGAACAATCACTAATTTTCTTCTTTCTTTTAAAACAACATCTGCAGCTCGTGTAATTGAATTATTTCCATAACCATTTGCAATGGCTGATAAGGTCTTCATTGAACAAGGTAAAATTACTAATGAGTCAAATTTAAATGAACCACTGTTTATTTTACTTGTCATGTCATTTGAATGGTAATATTCATCAGCCATTTCTTTTAAATCATCTATACTTGATTTTAGCTCTTGTTCAATCACAATTTTTCCATTTTTACTTATTATTAATCCCGTTTTAATATTTAGTTTTTTTAATGCATTAAGAAGTTTTTCACCATAAATAACTCCACTTGCACCAGTAATAGCTATTAAAATCATTGTATCACAATTTTTTTATAATTATTATATTTTTATTTAGTACTGTATTTTAATTTTATTTAGCATTGTATTTTAATTTAGAGGTTTAATTTTAATAGTGCTTTTTAATTTGTTTTTAAAATAATATTGATTGGGTGGTATGGGATTTATTGAATTTTGATTTGTCGATCTCAGGAAGAGTAAGATAGTCTTCAAATTTAAATCTATCTATTTTATGCTTATATTCTTCTGGAATAAAAAGAGAAATTTCAGGATAGTTAAATTCAGCTTGTTTTAAACCATTTACTACTGTTGATAGGTCACTTAACAAGAATATTTCCTCATTATCATACACTTGAGTTTTCATTTCATTAAATTCAGGATATTCAGCAATATTTAAGAAAACATAGTCTTTATCTAAGTCATACTTTTCACTGATTTCTTCTTCTCCTTTTTCTAACTCCTTTTTTGTAATTTTAAAAATATCTTGAGGGTGAGTATAATGACTAATACTAGTTGATTTATATCTTTTTAATAGATTTCTATTGTCTAGCCTTTTCATTATTTCTTTAGCATATCCAGTACTATTCCTAAAAATACTTACAATGTCTGTATCATCATAGGTGTAAGCAAATTTTAAATCAAGAATTCCTTCTAAATCAGCTAATTTTAAAGCTCGTCTAAACATTGCATTGAGAATTTGTGTAGTATGGTGTTGATAAACACTAGGATACATATAGTATCTTGCAACAAGTGCTGCTTCAGCTGCTTGGATTCCTTTTATATTTAAAAGAAGTGTTTTTTCTAATTTCATATTTGTAATAATTCTTTCAACATCAATGACTCCATATGCGACTCCAGTGTAGTGTGAATCTCGTATAAGATAGTCCATTCTATCTACATCTAATTCTCCTGAAACTAAATGTCCTAATCTTCCTCTTCCATTAATCATATCAATAATATTATTTACATTATAATTTTCAGAGATAATATCATTCAATTGACTTGTTTTTATAACTTTTCCAGTAAGTTCCTCATGTTGACATTTTAAAACAGATTCAGAGGCATGAGAAAATGGTCCATGACCAATGTCATGCAAAAGTCCAGCTAATCGAACCAATTCTTGATCATCTTTATCTAATTCTAAATGTTTAGCCAATTTTGAACCTAATATTGTTGTTCCAAGAGAATGTTCTAAACGAGTGTGATTTGCACCAGGATAAATTAATGAAATCAATCCTAACTGTTTTATACGTCTAATTCTTTGCATTTCTGGCGAATCCAGTATCCTTATTTCCAAATCATTTAATTGAAGGTTGCCATGAACACTATCTCTTATGAACTTTTTTTCATTATCCATATTACTTCTCTTTTTTTAAATACTTGTCAAATATTTTTTTAATATAAATTCTAATTATTTTTTACTAGTTTTTATTAGTTTTTATTAGTTTTTTATTATTTATTTATTATTTAAAATTAATGCTGATAACCATGAATATTTTTATAAATCTAGCTATTGAAGCAATTTTTTGTTTAAATAATTGAAATAACTTATAAAAACAATTAAAGATAAATTTAAATTAATAATTTAAAAAAACTAAGTAACTTGCATTAAAAGGTAATAATTAAAACATTAAATAAAAACTTTAAATAATTTTTTTAAAATATTTTTTTTCAAAGTAAATGTTTTTACTGAAAAAAAATAATTAGCTGGTAAATTATTATCCTCCAGCTAAAATTACTTTTGTTCCAGAATCAGAGACCTCTTCTTTTTTAAAATCCAAATCAAATTTAACTCTTTCAATAACTTCTTGTAATGCCCTTAAAGTATCTTCTCTATGGCCTCCAAGTACTGCTACTAAAAATAAACTGTCTCCAGTATAGAATTTTCCAAGATAATGAACAACACTTATCTCTTCTACACTGTATTTAGTTTCAACATCATTCACGATTTCTTCAAGTTCTTTTTGAGTTTTATCAATATCTGGAGTTGATAAACTTAAATCTTTTATCTTTGAATCATCTTCAAATCCTCTTACAAAGCCTTCAAATGTAAAGATAGCTCCAGTGGTATCAATTTTATCATTTTTCTTTAATTTTTGAACTAAATCTCCAGTATTATATATTTCATCGCCTTTTTTTACTAATTTTACAACCATTTTTTCACCTTTTATCATTTTTTTTTTTTTTTTTTTTTTTTTTTTTTTTTTTTTTTTTTTTGAATAGATATTTTTTTGAATAGATATTTATTCAAGTTTTTACTCATTAATCTCTTTTTTATTAATCTCTTTAAGTCTGTTAATTCCATCTATTTCTTTAATGATTTTAACAACAGATTCTGGTAAACAGGATTGCCAATTTTTACCTTTTACCATTTTATTGCGAATTTTTCTACCAGACAAATTTGTTCTATCAAAAAGAGGAGGTGTTTTAACATCATAGTTGTTTTCTTTAAATAAACGTTTTACAAGAGGATTACCACTAAAAACTACATTGAATTCAGGAATAAGGCTTTCTACATGTGTAGCCCAAAGTGAATTGTTATTAATATCTACAATGGGGATGATATAATAGGAGTCAGAAGGAATTTCTGTTTCTTTTAAAGTATTTTGGAGCATTAAAACTCTCTCACCAGCGGTAAATGGGTTATTAATCTCATGACTAATTTGTCCACTTCCAATTCCAATTATTAATTCATCAACAAGGTTAAATATTTTTTTAATAATTTCTACATGGCCATTATGGACAGGTTGCATTCTACCTATAAGTAAGCCTCTTTTAACTTTCATTATTTTAAAATTTATATTTACTATTATTAAAGTATTGTTATTTTTTTTAAAGCAATTAATATTAAAATGAATTAATTTAATATATGATAAATTATATATTATATATAATGTATATTTATCTAAAATAATTTAAAAATAATAATTTGTTAATAATAATTTATTAAATTAATTTATAATGGTATTATAATAATTTTTTATATTTCTGTATTTTTTATATAATATTTTATTTAAGGTTGTAGCTATGATAAAAATTGAGAATTTAAGCAAATCCTATAAATTGGACAATGGAGATGAAATTTCTGCATTAAAAAACATTAATTTAGAGGTAAAAAATGGAGAAATTTTAGGCATTATTGGGATGAGTGGTTCTGGTAAAACTACATTACTTAGAATTCTTCGTGGAGTAGAAGAATTTGATGAAGGAACAGTAACTGTAGCAGATATTGAATTAAAGCCAGATACAAGCAAGTACTACTTTAACAAGCTTAAAAAAGAAACAGCCATTCATTTGCAACGATCCTTTGGTTTGTGGCCTGAATCTGCATTAGACAATGTTATTCGTAAATTATATGGTGCAAAATATGGTGATGAAGCAATGATAGACTTTGAAGTTGCTTACAGCAATTATGAAGATGAAGCAATGGAGTTACTTCGAATCGTTGGATTGGAAGATAAGGCAAAACATTATTCTCCAGTTTTAAGTGGTGGAGAAAAACAACGTCTTATAATTGCACGTCAATTAGCTAAAAAACCAAAAATACTACTCCTTGACGAACCTGCTACAATGGCTTGCCCTAAAACAAAGCAAGAAATTTTAACTGCAGTTAAAAATATTAACAAAGAGTTGGGAGTCACCATAGTTTTAGTTTCTCATTTACCTGAAATTCAAAAATATTTGGCAGACAGTTTAATTTTAATGGAAGATGGCGAAATAAAAAGTCAAGGCAAACCTGATGATATTGTCAAGGATTTTATGAAAAATATTGAAGAGGAAATTCCTTTAAATCAATACAAATCTGATGAATCAATAATTAGATCAGAAGGGGTTTATAAAAATTTTTACCTTTTAAATGGTGGAGATGTTTTAAACATTAAAAATATTAACTTTGAGATTAAAGATGAGGATATTTTAAGTTTAATTGGTCCAAGTGGTGCTGGGAAAACAGTATTACTCAGAATGATAGCAGGCTTAGACGCACCAGATAAAGGGAGAATATTATATAAACTTAGGAATGAAAAAGCTATTAAAGAATTCAATGAAAACAAAAATAGATACAAGCACAAATTTTCCAAAATTGATGAAAATGGTGATATTTGGATAGATATTCAAAAGCCAAGTATAAGCAGGATGGAAATTAGGAGAAACTTGGGTTTTATGCATCAAGAGTTTGCTTTATCACATTATGCTACTCTAATGAACCAATTAGCTGCTAAATTAGGTGTAAAAAGCCAAAAGGTTATTGATGATGCAAAGAAACGTGCTAAAGAATTAGAATTATCTGATGAGCTATTAGATTCTTTTTATCAGTTAACAGACATGCCTGAACTTGAAGCAAAGGCACGACTTGAAAAAATTGGCTTGGACACTGATATTTTAGATGAACTTTTTCCTAAATTTCCTGAAAGGGCTGTTAAAGAAGAAATGGCTCCAATCTTTGATGCTTTAGATTTACCATTAGATTTAATCCATAGAAAATCCTACGAATTATCTGGAGGACAAAAAGTAAGAGCCATTTTAGCTTTAGCATTATGTTCTAAACCTGAAATTTTAATTTTAGATGAACCATTTGGAGATTTAGATCCATTGACTCTAAGAATATTAGCTAATTCAATAAAAAAAATCAATAAAGACTTAAAAACCACAATTATAATGGTTTCACATAATTTAGATTTTATTAAAGAATTAACTAAAACAGGAATTCTAATTGACAATGGAGAGATATTGAATTCAGGTAACCCAAAAGATATTCTCAATGAATTTGTAAATCTCTGTGATGCAGAATATTTATCTTTTACAGATTAATTCAAATACCTTTTAAAAATAATTTTAATAAATAATTTTAATAAATAATTTTAATAAATAGCTTTAACAAATATGTTTAATAAATAATTTTTTTATTCAGTTTAATAATAATTGTAATAAGCAGTTTTAATAAGCATATTTAATAAATAATTTTTTTATTCCGTTTTAGTAATAATTTTAATAAAAATAGTTTTAATAAATATCTATTAATAAATATATCTTTAATAATATATTTTAATAATTAGTTTAACAACAAGTTTAACTAAAATAAGTTTAACTAAAATAAGTTTAACTAAAATAAGTAATGGAAAATAATTTTATAATGGATTGATTAAATGAAGTTTAGACAGTATTTAAAAGCAATGGTTGTCATTTTTTTTCTTTTTAGTGTTTTGACTTTAACTATTGCCTCTGCTGAGCCATATCATGGTGCAAGTACAGATGATAAAGCTAAAGAAATCTTAAATTTAGTCAATGCTGAAAGAGCAAAAAATGGAATAGCTCCTTTAGCATTGGATAAAAATTTAACTGCAGTAGGACAAATGCGTGCCAATGAGATTATCTATAAATTTTCACATTATAGGGAAAATGGAAAATATTGGACAAGTTTAATTGATAGTCCTAAGAAAAGTCAAATAGATAATGGTTCTGCTTATACCTACAGTGGGGAAAACATTGCTTCAGGCCAAGCATCTGCTAGAGCAGTAATGGCTGATTGGATGAACTCTCCAACTCACAGATCAAATATTTTAGACCCTAGCTTTACAAAATTAGGAGTTGGTTTTGTTTACATTAAATCAGATGAATATAAATATTATTGGGTTCAATTATTTTCAAATTACAGTCCATCAATAAAAAAACAAAATTCAGATTTAAAAGTTTCATCCAAAGTAACCACAGTAAAATATAAGAAGAAGAAATATCTAGTTAGAACATATAAATTTATTAACCCAGGTAAAACTTCTGCTGTTTCTAAAAATTATAAAATAAAAATCCCTAAAGGATATAAATATTTTAAATCTTATGATTCAAAAAAGATTGTTGCAAAGTTTAATAAAAAGAGTAATTTACTAACCCTTTATGTAAAAAATCTTTTGTTTTTCAATGGTGGTAAAAATATTGCTACAATCAAAGTGGCATTATTAAAAAAGAAATAAATTTTAATTTATTTTATTGAATTAGCTTTATTTTTTATTTTTTTTTAAAAAATATAGTTGTCAAAAAGAAATTAAATATCTTTATATATTTTAAGTTTAATAATAGTATAAATTAAGAACAATTAATTATTGTTATAAATATATTTTAATAGTTTATTTAATTATTTTATTTATTAATTTATTTAATTATTTTATTTAATTATTTATTTTTCTTTTAAATCTATTAATTTATTTTAAAAATTTAGATTGATTAAAGAATACTTTAAATGTAATCTAATGTATATTACTAAAAATATTTATTTTAAATTTCAATCATTGTTGGTGAATGTTTCATGGAAAAAAGTCTAAAAGTTGCTATTATTCATATGATTGCAGGTGCTATCGCAAGCCCCATTACTGCAGCTATTTCTGCAGGTCTAATTCTTAGTGTAGGTGAAAGTTCAAATTTTCATAGCATTTTCGCAGCATTTGTTGGATTAGCTATTTTATATGTAGTTGGACAAATCACAGATAGATTATACAAAGATGAAGAATATGGTGGCTTAAAAAAATGGTTAGGTGACGGAGTGGTTCCATTTGGCTGTGTTTGGTTTATTTTATGGACCATTTTTTACAATGTTTTAGTTCCTTTACGTGTCCCTTTACCAATGTAAAATTTCTTATTTTTTTATTTCCTATTTTTATTTTAGCTTATTTTAATTCATTTTAGTTCATTTATTTTCCTTTTTTCAAATCTTTACTTTTTCTTTATTTTTTTCAGTTTTTTTCATAGTTTTAGTATTTTTTATAGTTTTAAAGTTTTTTTATAGCTTTTTTTCAATTTTTGTGGTGTTTTATTTAAAGTTAATTGTACTTGATCTTTGTTTATATTGCTTTATATGATAGGTAAATAAAAAATCCAAATAAATACAAATAAAATGGCTAAAACAAAGATTAAAGGTGCAATAATTTTACTCACAGAAACTATTGAACTAATAGTAGAAATAAGTTCAGTTGAGTTGTTTGGACCAAAAGTTTTTATATCAATAATTCGTTCATTTTTAATTCCTGCTTCAATGTCTTCTAAATCTTCTATTGCTTTTTTAACAGCGATTTTAGTATAATTTATGATTTTATCTTCTTCAGAAAGTCCTATTGGATTGTATCCTTTTGATAATGTGTTTACAGAATGTGTATCAGTAGTCATGACTTCTACAGAGTTAATTCCTTCAGTTTTAAGGGAATTTAATATTTTTTCTCTAAACCCTCTTTTCATGTTATTTGAATCATATAAAATATAAGCGGTTTTTTCTCCACCAGCATCAACAACTAGTACTTTAACACCACTATCTCCGATTCCTTGATTTTTATCTAAATCCTCCATTAAATGATTTCCACAACCAATTCTTATTCCTTTTTCTTTAATTGTTTTTTTTATTTTTGATACGGTATCTAACAATTGGAACACTTCGGGGTTTCCAGGTAAAACTCTTCCGCTGTCTTCATCAAAGGAGTTATGGCAATCTACAATGATACTGTCTCGTATTGCAGGATTATTCTTACTTTCATTTAAAACAGATAATCCCACACCAAATTCAATATCATCACTTCCATAAGGTGCAAATGTGCTTAAAAGTAATGCATCATCTCCAAAAAATTGAACTCCTATTTTAGATTTCTTTTCTTCATATCTAATGAATTTGCTTCCATAATTTGAGTAATGGATTTTTTCGAGTCCATTTTTAACTGCATCCTCTATTTTATCAATCTCTTTTATTGAAACAGGATTAAAATCATGGGTTGAAGGACCATGAGCAACTAAAGTAAATGCATTGAAGCGTTTAGATAATATTGTGGGCATATTAGCACCACCAATTTTTCCTATTGGTCCAGGATGAACACAAGGACTTAAAAACAGTGCTTTTATTGTACCATCTAGTCTTCTAAAACTTAATATTCCAATTAAAGTGGTAATTGGCTCTCCCATTTTTTCAAATAATTGTTCAAGGGAAAAAGAACCTTCATTTATATGGGCAATGAAAAGACTTAATAAATCAAGTAATCCTACTCCTAAATTCTTTTTTAAAGGGGATTCTATAACTTTTATAAATGAATAAATGGCTAAAATAAATATTAAATTTGCTACAACAATTTTAATCAATAAAGTTAAAAATTCAAGTTGAGGCAAATTAGCGGCATTGTTTAAGAATACTGTAACAACTAGCATACATATTACAAGTAATGGCTGAAAACAGGATATTAATGCTGATTTTAAAAACCCTATACTTGTAGTACTCCATAAAACAAGAATAGAGAATGCATAAATCAAGACACAACCAAATAATATTGTATTTATTCTAAAATCACCATGAAATAGTAAAGATGATGCAGACCCAATAATGAGTATAAATGAAAGGAAAACCATATTTGACAAGCTTAAAAACATTGAATGTTTGAGTTTAAGATTGATTCCTTTCATTGAACTAACCCATTGCTCAACAATGACTCCACTTAAAATAGAGCTTATTCCAAAAACCCCAAATCCAAATGATCCTCCATATACTATTTTTTCTAAAATAGACAAAGGATTGTTTGGATTTATTAAAAAGTCGATAGTTCCACTAATAAAACTTATAAAAATCATTGTAAATATGGAAATTCCAACTGTGGGCAATGTTGTAATATATTTTGATAATCCTGCTACACTGTTCATGCTTGACATTAAATTTCTCCACTATAAAAATTAAGAGCTTTTGTAAATTTTATTTTAAGTATTACTTTATTGAATCTATTAAGTATTTTTTCTTATACTTAATTATTTTATTTATTAAATTATATATTTAATTAGTTACATATATTTATTTAAATAATTTATTTTATTAATTAACTTAATTATTAATTTAATTATTCACTTAATTATTAGTTTATTATTCATTTAATTGTTAGTTTATTATTCATTTAATTGTTAGCTTATTACTCATTTGATTACTAACTATATTACTCACTTGAATTTATATATTTGTCATGATTTACTTTTTAATATTATGTTTTTAAAATTTATTTTTAGATTAAATTTATTTTATTTGGAGGTCTTTATTTGGAAAAAATTCAACTAAGAGATAATATAATTGAATTAAATTCTCCAATTGATGATGATATTCTTTCTAAATTAAAAATTGGAGATATTGTATATATTAATGGAAAAATAATAACTGCACGTGACCAAGCTCATAAAAAAATCATTGAGGAAGGATCACCAATAGATTTAAATGGAATAGCTATTTTTCATGCAGGTCCAATAATTAAAGTAATAGACAAAAATAAAACAGATTTAAATAATTATGAAATGGTAGCTATTGGTCCAACTACAAGTATGCGTATGAATCCTTATGAAAGTGATGTTTTAGATATGGGGGCTAAAATTATCATTGGAAAAGGAGGTATGGATGAAAAAACAGTTGAAGCATTAAAAAGAAATAAAGCTGTCTATTTAGTGGCTACTGGTGGATGTGCTGCATTATATGTGAGTTCAATTAAAAAAATATCTGGTGTTGATTGGTTAGATTTAGGAATTCCAGAAGCTATTTGGCAGTTAGAAGTTAATAAGTTTGGACCACTCATTGTTGCAAGTGATAGTCACGGCAATACTTTATTTTCAAAATAATCCTCTATTTTTAGAGTTTAAGTGTATTTTATATTTTATTTTCATTTTCTATTCTATTTTCACTTTCTATTTTTACTATTACAGATATAATACGGGTTAAACTTTTATGCATCTTTATTTCGTGACGATCAATTAATTTAAAATCTAAATCTTTTAATATTTCGTCAAGATTAAGATAATGAGGGCTTGCCATACATAGCAATGCATTTTTTTTCATATTTTTTGAAATAGAATCTAAAAATTCTTTAAAAATTATCTCACTTTTTTCTCCACCAGTTGAAGTCGAAATACCATATGGAGGGTCTGTCACAACTGCATCTACTTTATCATATAATTTTAATTCACGAACATCTAAATGATGAGTTGTCCAATGGCTAAAGCCACAATGATTTAAATTGATTCCTGTCCCATTTTTCATTTTCCAGCTTATGTCACTTCCAATTAATTTAGCTCCAATCATTCCTCCTTCGATTAATATTCCACCGGTTCCACAGAAAGGATCTAAAAGAGTTTCGCCTTCTTTTATTTTAGAAAGATTTACCATTGCACGAGCTAGTTTTGGATTCATTGATCCAGGATAGAAAAAAGGACGTTTATGAGGTTTCATTTCTTGAAAGTGTTTTTTATTGAGTTTATATTTCATATATCCTATATAAATGGATTTTTCAGTGATTATAATTCTTATAAATGTCTTAGGATTTTCTAACTTTACTTTTACATTAGGATAATTGTTTTTAATTATTGCACCTAATTTTTTTTCTATTTTTAATGTATCTAAGTTTATTTTATCATATTTTTTTATTCTAATTGCAAAGCTTTCTTTTAAATAACTTTTTAAATCAATTTTTTTAAATTCATCATATAAATCATTTAATGGCTTGTTTTGTTTATTTTTCTGACCCTCATTATCTTTAATTTTTAAATATTCATTTAGATCTTTTGAATTCTTAAATTCTTTTTTAAAGATTATTTCATTTATTTCATGGGCATAAGCAAGCCGTTTGTTCAATATTTTATAATTTTCATCAAAACATTCTTTATTTAAGTTTTTAATAATAGTTAAACCTTTTGTAGGTATGTAAGTATCTCCTTTTACATTTTCACATTCCATAACAGCTTTTAATTCTGCATGTGGCAATGTTTCATGTTCTTGTGATTGTATTATTATTAATTCCATTGTATTTTCCATATTTTTCTAAGAATAAATATTATTTCATAAAATATTAAACATGAAATTATATTTTTTTTTTTAAACTTTTTTTTATTCCTTTATTCTTTTATTCTTTTATTTTTTTAAACTTTTTTTTTTATTCTTTTTTTCAAAATTATGAAAATAAAAAAATCAAAACAAAAATTATTTAATATACTTATAATATATAATTTATTGTTATATAAAATTTTAATATTTTATTTGTGCACAATTTTTTTATTTTTTTTACTATTATTTTTTTTATTGTCATTAAACTACAAATATTAATTGAAATTTAATAGAAATTAATTTTAAATAGGTGTTTTCATGGTTTCAAATAAAGAAATATTTGGATTTTCTTCTCAAAAAACTACTAAAGACTATAAAAATCATATTATTAATAATTTTGGTAGAGATTCTTATGTTTTAGCCAATAAAAACATTCAAAAAATGTCTTCTCCACAATGGAATTCTTATCAAGATATTTTAGATAGATTATTTAAAAAAATGGCTAAGATCATGGACAAATATGATTTTAACAGTAAAAGAGTTCAAAAAATCATTGCTAAACATTATAGATTAAGTGCTAAATTTAATAAAGTCTCTAAAGACTCATATATAAATCTTGCAAATCTTTATAGTGAACATGAAGAGTTTATAAAATTTTTTAATCAATATAAAGAAGGATTGTCCGAATTTTTACATAATGCAATGCTATTTTTTGCTGATACTAAAGTATCCATTTAAAAAATTACCTTTTGTTGCTTTTTATTTATTTTTATTTATTTTCATTTATTCTTATTATTTTTTTGTTTATTTTTATTTATTTTCATTTATTTTTATTATTTTTATTATTTTTATTAAGTTATTTAAGGATTTTTATGTTTAAGAGTATACCATTTGAAATAGAAGACGATGACACCATACAGACTTTATTTTCACGAACTGGAGCATTAGCTTTAGAAAATCATGAAGATTTGACTACAGTTATTGGTGAGAAAGAAGGAGACATTGATTTTGAAAAAGGAACAATTGATTTTGGAGACAATTTAGTCTTTAATTTCCAAATTTTAGGAACATTATCTGCTGAATCAAAAAAATGGCAATATGCCTGGGATAATAAAGATGTTGGTTTTAATGAGGACATATTAATAGATGCAGAAAAAATTAAGAGTTTTGGTGAAGAACTTAATATTCCACAACTAAAAGAAAGTATTTTTCAAGCATCTCTTCATGAAGCTCATTTAATAGCTATGACTTGTTCAGTTCTTTTAAAAAGTGATGCTTACTATGTAGCAGACTTTGATGAAATTTATTTGTTTTTAAATCTTTATTCTGATAAAATTAAGCATGAGAATTCTGCTGAAAGGTTTTTATTTAATTATGACACTTTTCAAAAGGAATTTAATGAAATTAATTCTCGTTTAGCTCTTGAGGGTTATGCTATATTAAAAGGTTATGAATACAAAGAAACTGAAGAATTTTCAGTAGTTAAAATTGAAGATTCAAGAATTATTGTTGGTTTTACAGAAAGAGGAAATGTAAGTCATATTCAAACTTTTATTGAATAGCTTTTCTCTTAATTTTTTCTTTTTTAATATTTTTTATTTAAAAAATTTCTATTTTTTCTTTTTTTATAATTTTCAAACAGGATGTTAGATTTTTACATTTCAGCCACTGTTGTAGTAGTTTGTTATTGGGTTTTAGCTTAGAAAAATTAATCCTGTTAAAAGTATGCTTAGAAAAGTGATTTTAAGTACAGATTTGTGTGTATAAGATGTACTTGTTCATAACCAATGCAATTTTTGAAGAATTTATTAAAATCTTCTATTTTACTCCTTATTGGCTTTAATTCGTCTCATTTATCATATAATTTGCTAAATTTTCGGACTAAGTTTGATAAATTTTTTTAGAGGTTTTTGTTTTTGAAAATGTCTAAAGACAGTTGAATTGGCTGAAAATTTAGTTTTACATATGTTTTTTTTGATTTTAATTAAATGATGATTTATATTCCATTAGATTAATATAATAGTTTTCATGGCTGAAATAACTTTTATTGGCAAGTAATATGTCTTCATTTTTCAATATTATTCTTATTTTTAGGTGTTTAATCAGTTTCAGGAAATTTTGCTGTCATTAATAGCACCTTTGTGAAATGGTTAATGGTTAACAAGTGTCATAATCAATTGCTATTGTTAGTTTTCCGCCAATGTAATAACTTTTTTGTGTGAAATAACTGATTTTAAACCTTTTTTCTAATTTTTCTTTTGAATAAAATTGTTTTTCAAGATTAACTTTAAACTGTATATCTGTTCCATCAATGATGATTTTTTTATTTTTTCTTTTGTTTCATTTAAATTTTTTATTTAATCGTTTTAAATTGAATTCTAAAAGTTGTATTTCGTTAAATCTAATGGAATGTTTTATATTTTGCTTTTGAAGTCTAAATATGAATAATTATATCCTAATTACGACTTTTTATTCTAACCTATGTAAATAATGTAATTTTTTGAAGATCCATTGCTTCTTGTAAGAGCAATTATTATAATAGATAGAATAATCATAACTTAGGAATTATTAACTTTTCTTTTTGTTTTATATATTATATTGATGAAAGTTTTCTCTTTTTTTTGGATAAAAAATTCTATTTGTTTTCATTTTTGTCCATGTTTTGCTTTTTTATTTTAAATTATTATATTTATTTTTCCATTGATATATATTTTTATATTTGATTCATTTAGAAACTTGTTTATATATAACGAATGAAACTTATTTATTAGCTGAAAATAACTTTTTTGTTTTTTTATTTTCA
>NZ_LWMV01000163.1 GCF_001639295.1 Methanobrevibacter curvatus
TTATAATATTTCATTTATTAAATTTAATTTTCAATTTTCATTCAATACTTTAGTAAACTAATAATTTAATTAATATCAAATAATTTCAAAATATGTTTTAAAAATTAATAAGTTTAGATGATTTTATGACAAACACTATGGGAAATATATTCAAAGTAAGTACTTTTGGCTCTAGCCATGGCAAAGCAATTGGGGCTCTTATTGATGGTTGCCCAGCAAATTTAGAGTTAAATGAAAAAGATATTCAAAAAGAATTAGATCTTCGTCGTCCTGGAACAAGTTCTATTACAACTTCACGCCATGAATTAGATAAAGTTGAGATCCTTTCAGGAATTTTTGAGGGTAAAACAGACGGTACTCCAATTCTTGCACTTGTTTTTAATAAAGACAATAAATCTAAAGACTATTCTTCACTAAAAAATACTCCTCGTCCAGCTCATGGAGACTATACTTGGAAGACAAAATTTGGAAATTATGATTACAATGGAGGTGGTCGAGGCAGTGGAAGAGTTACCATTGGTCATGTAATTGGTGGAGCCATTGCTTTAAAAATTCTTGAGAAATTTAATATAAAAATAATTTCTCATGTTACTCAAGTAGGAGATATTAAAGCTAAAAAAGTTGGATTAGATTATATTGAATCAAATACTTTAAAAAACTCTGTTAGAACTGCTGATTTAAATGCTGCAAAAGAAATGGAAAAACTTATTTTAGGCTTAAAAGCTAAAGGAGATTCTGTTGGTGGTGTTGTTGAAACAATAGCTATTGGAGTTCCTCCAGGTGTTGGGAATCCAATTTTTGAAAAGTTGGATGGTGAAATAGCCAAAGCTTTAATGAATATAGGTTCTGTAAAAGGTGTGGAACTAGGTTTTGGCTTTGATTTGGCTAAGGATACTGCTTCCAAAACTAATGATGAGTTTTATATTGAAGGAAATTTAAATTCTAATTATATAAATCCTAATTTTAAATATGCTCCTTTGCATTATGGACATTCTAATCTTGGTTCTAATGATCTTGGTTCTAATGGAAAACATCAAAATAAATATGAAGAAAAAGCTATTTTAGCTACTACAAATACGTCTGGAGGTATTTTAGGAGGAATTTCTAATGGTATGCCTATTGTTACTAAAATTGCTGTTAAACCAACTCCATCTATTTCTTTAAGTCAAAATACTGTTGATTTAGAAAAAATGGAAAACACAGCTATAGAAATTAAAGGAAGGCATGATCCTTGTATATGCCCACGAATTACTGCAGTTAGTAAATCAGTTTTAGCAATTGTTATTTTAGATGGAATGTTAAGGGGAGGGTTTATTCCTCTAGACAATTTAAATAATCTCATATTTTAAGGTGAAACCATGAGCTTTCCAATTACACGAATGAGACGATTAAGAAAATCTCCTGAAATTAGAGAGATATTTTCACAGGCTAAGTTAAATAAAGAAGACTTAATATGTCCTATTTTTATTAAAAAAGGTTTAAAAAATGGTGAAAAGGAAAAAATTCTAACTATGCCTGATGAATTTAGATATTCTATTGATGCAGGTGTTGAATATTTAAAAGATCTTGAAAAAAAAGGCTTAAGATCCACTATCATATTTGGGTTACCTCTTAATGAAGAAAAAGATAGTGTAGGCTCTCCTGCTTTTGATGATGATGGAATTGTTCAGCAAACAATTAGACGACTAAAAAAAGAAACAAATTTAGTTGTAATAAGTGATGTTTGTCTTTGTCAGTACACTTCTCATGGACACTGTGGTATTGTGGAAGATGAGAAAGTTTTAAATGATGAATCATTAAAATATTTATCTAATATTGCTCTTTCACATGCTCGTGCTGGAGCAGATATTGTTGCACCATCAGACATGATGGATGGAAGAGTTTTAGCCATTAGAGAAATATTAGACAACAATGGTTTTGAAGATGTTTTGATTATGAGCTATTCAGCCAAATATGCATCTAATTTTTATTATCCATTTAGGGATGCAGCTTGCTCAAAAATGGCTTTTGGAGATAGAAAATCTTATCAAATGAACATTTCAAATTCTTCAGAAGCTATTAGGGAAAGTGAACTTGATTTTATTGAAGGTGCGGATGTTTTAATGGTTAAACCTGCTATGACTTATTTAGATATTGTTAAATCATTAAAAGATGAATTTAATTTACCCATAGCTACTTATAATGTAAGTGGTGAGTATTCCATGTTAAAATCAGCTATTTCAAATGGATATTTAACTGAAGATGCGATTATGGAAACATTAATATCAATTAAAAGAGCAGGTGCAGATTTAATTATTACTCACTTTGCAAAAGATGTTCTTGAAAAGATTTAATTTGTTTTTAATTGAATATTTTAAATGTTTATGTTTGTTTAATCTTTTTCTTCTTATTTCAAAATTATTGAAGCATCTTATAAAAATCTTCTACATTCACCAATAAAAATTTCAGCTTTTTCTAAACTCTTGTCAGCTTTAATTTCATTAACTGTATTAAAGACATCATAATCAACATCTTCTCGTATCTCTTCTAAGTTTGGAAAAATGTTGAATATTTCTTTTTCAAAGTTGTCTAAGTTAACATATTGTTTTCCAAATTCGCTAATGGTTCCGCTATGTGTTTTTGTGCGGATTCCTTTTTTGACTAATAATGCATTGGCAACATGAAAAACTGCATAATATGATCTGTTTATTGAAGTTTCATATTGTTCCATTTCTAAATTTAGCCGTGAGGAGTCTAATTTGACAATGCTTTGTTAAATTGTAGTTCCACTTCCTCCAATTAAAACACATTCATTTTTTATGTTTTTAAAAAATAAACTTTTATTTTTGTGTAAGTTATAGTAATTTATATTTTTTATTTTCACGGATATGTATTCCATTGTTTCTAATAGAAAATTTGATACTTTATTGTATGCCTCTTTTTCTATTTTGTTTTCATCATGAATTATAATTAAAATATCGATATCAGAATCTTTTTTATCCTCTCCACATGCAACAGAGCCAAATAAAATAATTTTTTCAATATCTAAATAACCCAATGACTTAGCAAAATTAATAGCAAGTTCTTTTCTATTAAGTTCTTTTCTGTTAATATTATTTTTTTTCTCCATGATTTTGTTTTTTTATGGGTTTCATATTTTCTCACCATGAGATATTTATTAACATTAAGCATTATTTTTATTTGATATAAATTTTTTCATTTTATACTAGATTTTCTTTTAAATTATTTTATGAATTTATTTCTATTATTTTTAATTAATTTTATTAATGTCTTTAAATATAGTATAAAATAATGAATAATGAAAATTTAATGAGTAATGAAAATTGCAAATATATTGATATTGGAGTAAATTTACTTCATAAATCTTTTAATAAAGATAATGATGAAGTAGTTAAAATGGCTGAATCAGTTGGAGTTTCCCCTTTAATTATTACTGGAACCACTGAAAGCAATAGTCTTGAAACAATAAAGTATATTGAGGAGTATAATAAAACTCATGGAAATAAGCTATTTTCAACAGCTGGTATTCATCCACACAATGCTCAAGATTTTAATTCTCAGTCAATACCTAATCTTGAAAAAATGGCTAAAAATCCATATGTGGTGGCTATTGGTGAATGTGGTCTTGATTATAATCGTAATTTTTCTCCTCAAGATGTTCAAAGATTGGTTTTTGAAGAACAGATAAAATTAGCTATTAAACTTGAAACTCCTTTGTTTTTACATGATAGAGAATCTTTTCCTGATTTTTCGGATATTTTAGAAAAATATATAGATGACATTCCTAACTTTGTTGTTCACTGTTTTACAGGTAAAAAGGAAGAGCTTGAAAAGTATTTAGAGCTTGGTGCATATATTGGAATAACAGGATGGATTTGCGATGAAAGAAGAGGTCAAGATCTTTTAAAATTAATCAACGAAATTCCTTTAGATCATTTTATGATAGAAACTGATGCTCCATTTCTAATACCTCGTGATTTAAATCCAAAACCAAAATCCCATAGAAATAGTCCTTTACATCTCCCCCATATTGCAGAAACTATAGCCAATGAATTAGGTGAAGATTTAAGTAAAATTGCTAACATCACACATAAAAATTCAAAAAAATTTTTTAATCTTTAATTATTTTTAATCTTTAATTATTTTTAATTTTTAGTTTATTTTTAGTTTATTTTTAGCTTACTTTTAATTTATTTTAATTTATTATTTTAATAATTTTTAATATTTATTAATAATATGCAATTTTAATAAAAAACTTTATTAAAAGATCATTTTTAAACATTCTTGGAGAGTTATATGGAATCTAATAAAATAGAGAAAATAAGCATAATAGCAAAAATGGCTCAAATAGCTAGTGTTTTAGAAGTTAGTGGTTATCCAAAACCAGGTAATGTTCATAGGACTCGTGATTTTGCTGATATGATTTTTGAAGATTTTTTAATCAGTGGTGTAGTGATAGGCGAAATAGTAAAAGAAGCAGCATTAAATGGATTAAAAATCAAAGAAACTAAAGACTTTAAAAATGCAAATTTAGGAAAATATATTTTTAAAGGAGTTTTGGAAACAGATAAATGGGTTAAAAATAATACAAACCTTGGAATTTTAATGATGATAATTCCAATTTCTATTTCAGCAGCTATTAGTGAAAGTTTCTTTCAATTACAAGATAATATCTCAGTATTAATGAATAATTCAACTGTTAATGATGCTATTGATTTGTATGATGCAATAAACCTTGCTGATGCTGGAGGAATGGGAGATCAAGAGAATTTTGATGTGAATAGCAAAAAAGCTAAAGAAGAGCTAATAAATAATAATCAGACAATGTTTGATGTTTTAGCCATTTCTGCTTCATGGGATAGTTTAGCTAGAGAATTAACATCAAAAATGCCTATAGCTTTTGATTTAGGATTTGTTAATTATGTTGATTTTAAAAAACAATACTCTCAAAACCTTTCAACAGTTTTAACATTTTTAACTATTCTTTCCAATGTTCCTGATACTTTAATTTCAAGAAAGTATGGAGATGAACAAGCAGAAGAAATTAGTGAAATGGCTGAAGAAATAATCACTGGAAATGATGACTATGGTAGTGTTGATTTTATTAAAAAAGTAAAGGATTTAGATGATTATTTGTTTGAAAATAAATTTAATCCAGGAACAACAGCAGACTTAACAGCGGCATCAATATTTTTAAGCTATTTATATGAGTACTTTATGGATTTTGAATAAGAATGTTTTTTATTTAAAATTCTTAATTTTTTTAAACTTTTAGTTTTAATTTATTTATTTTATTTTAATTTTCAGTTATATTTAATAATTAAAAAAAATATATTATTTTGTGATACATAATTTAATTATTTTATGATACATAATTTAATTATTTTATATACATAATTTAATAAATTTCTTATTTTTTTTATTATTCTAATTATTTTTATTATCTTAATTATTTTTTTATTATTTTTATTATTTTAAGTGTTTTCATGTTTAGGTGTGTTTAATGAGTCAAACAGTAGAAAATATTATTAATGAGCTTCCAATTTATGAAAAAAAACTTTTAAAAACTCTAAAAAAAGATGAGATAAAAGTTCCTGAAGAAATAGTAAAGGAAACAGGAATGGATATTAAATCTGTAATGAGTGCAACAGGGTCTCTTGTTTCAAAAGACATTATTTCAGTTAACACAATAGAAAATGACTTTGTTTCATTAACGGATGTTGGATTAAAATATGCCAATGATGGATTACCTGAAAGAATTATTTTAAGTGTTCTTATTGATAAAAAGGAAATAGCAATTGGTGATTTATCAAATTATCTTGAAAAAAAAGATATTAAGATAGCTATTGGTTGGTTGGCACGTAAAAAATGGGCAAAAATCAATAAAGGTGTCTTATATATTTTAGATGAAGGTGAAAAGAAGGGTAGCTTAAAAGACAACGATGAAAAATTATTATATGAGCTATTAAAGTCAGATACAATTAATATTTCTGTATTAAATGAAAATTTGTTAAATGGATTTAAATTATTAAATTCACGGAAAAATATTCTAAATATTAAAAAAACTAAAAATCATGAGATCTTAATCAATAAATTAGGTTTAGATATTTTAAAAAAGGGTTTTGAAATTAAGGAAGATGCAACGCAATTAAGTCATGAACAATTAAAAGATGGAAGCTGGAAAGACTTAAACTATAGACCTTATGACATTAATACTGAGTTTCCTAAAATATATCCTGGAAAGGCACACCCTTTAAGAGCAATAATTGAAGAAATTAGAGAAGTATTTTTAAATTTTGGTTTTACTGAATCAATTGGTCCTATTTTGGATTCTGCCTTTTGGAATTTTGACTCTTTATTTCAACCTCAAGATCATGCTGCCAGAGAAATGCAAGACACATTCTACATGAAAAATCCATCAAAAGCAGAGTTACCTAATGAAAATTTAGTGAATAAAGTTAAAAATAGCCATGAATTTGGAGGTAATACAGGTTCTATAGGTTGGAATTATAAATGGGATGAAGAAATAGCTAAACAAACAGTTTTAAGGACTCATACTACAGGAATTTCTACAAGATTTCTATCACAAAACCTTCCTCCATTAAAGATGTTTTCAATTGGTAAAGTATTTAGAAGAGAGACTATAACTTATAAACATTTGCCTGAATTCTATCAAGTTGAAGGGATTGTAGCTGGAGAAAATATTAATTATCAAAATTTATTAGGCGTTTTAAAAGAATTTTATAAAAAATTAGGTTTTGAAGTTAGATTTAGACCTGCTTATTTCCCATACACTTATCTTTCCACTGAATGTGAAGTTTACTTAGAAGAAAAAGAAAGTTGGATTGAGCTTGGAGGTTCTGGAATGTTTAGACCTGAAGTTTTAGAACCATTAGGAGTTAATGTTCCAGTTTTGGCTTTTGGTTTAGGAATTGAAAGGTTAGCAATGATTAGATATGATATTTCAGATATAAGGATGTTGTACAAAAGTGATATTAAATGGCTAAGAGAATTACCATTAACTAATGGAATAAATTTGGATTAATCTTTTTTAAGCTTTTTAAACTTTTTTTAATCTTTTCTAAACTTTTTTTATTATTTTTATTATTTTTATTACTTTTTATTCTTTTTATTACTTTTTTTTTTAATCATTTACATTTTAAGTTACAGTTTTTAATATTTACTTTGTTTTAAATTGGTTATTTTGAATTTTAAAAAATTAAATTCTATTATTAGCAAAAACAGATTTGAAAGCTCCATTATTGTTTTATATGTTCTAAGAGGTAGATTTTCTATTGAGCTTACAGTTAAACTTTCTAAATTTTATTACAAAAATTTTTAGAATCAATAACAGATATAAAAAAACAGGTGAAGAATTTATAAAATATATTAATAAAAGACAAAAAAAGGTTTCTTATCCTTCTAAAAAGATGAAAAGAAAGTATAACATTAATAAAAAGGTTTTAAATAACCATGAACTTTTTTACTTAGAGAAAAAGAATAATTTAAATAAAAATAAAAAAATAATTTTATATTTACCTGGTGGGGGTCTTGTTTTTCCAATAACTCCTTTTCATTGGAATTTTATTGATTGGATTTTAAATAAAACAGAATTTGGTGTTTATGTAGGTCTTTATCCATTAGTACCTAAATTTAATGTTGATGATGTAATGAATTGGTTGGATTTAGCTATTGAAGAGATAATGGATAAACATCCTGATTTTGAGATAATTTTAATAGGAGATTCTGCAGGAGCTAACATTTCTTTATCTTATAGTCAATGGAAAATGAATAAATGCTTAAAAGAACATAATAACGGTTTTTTAAAGAATATTATAACTATTTCTCCTCTTGTAAACTTCAATTTAGAAAATCCTGAAATATTAAAACGTGAAAAAATTGATAATATTCTTTCAACACCTACTTTAAAAGCAATAGCTAATATCTACAAAGCCACTCATGAGATAGATATTCCTTTTATCAGCCCAATAAATGGTAATTTTGAGAAATTCAATGTTTTAATGTTTAGTGGTACAAAAGATCTTACTAACCCTGATACTCATTTAATGGCTTTGAAGTTCCCATCAATCCAATATTTTGAATATTTAAACCTTCCTCATGTTTTTCCATTATTTCCAATACCTGAAGCTAAGGATTCAAAAGAAAAAATATTAGAATTTATAAATGAAGTTTAAACAACTGTTAACTGTGTTGTAATTGAATGTATTGGGTGGATATATTTCATAGTATTGATTAAAATGTATTAATTATCCTTAATTAATTGAGAAACTTTCAAAAATTTTTTCTTTTAATTTTAATGCTTTTTATTTTTTTGTTTTAAATATTAAGTTTGTAAAACTTTCCATCAGTTTTTAATAATTTTTTAATTATTCCTTTTTTTTCAAGAGATAACAATATCTTATACATTCTTAAATTACTTAATTTTAAATCTCCATATAGTAAATATCCTTCTAAAATATATTTTGAAACAATTTTGTCATCATTAATTAATTTTTTTATAATTTCAAGTGTTTTTTCTTCTTTTTCATTAATCTCAGCCGTTTTTACTTCTTTTTTTGTTTCAACAGATGAAATCTCTTTTTTATTTTTTAAATATCTGATTTTTGAATGGGAGTAGTCAATTGTTTTTTTTTTATTTAATTCAGATAAAATATCATTTAATTCATGTTCTGTAATTCCCAATTGCATTTTTAATATATTTTGAGGGATTCCTTCACTGTATTCAAGATTTAATGCTTTTATTTCGTTTAAAACATATTCTTCTTTTTTTGTAATTGTAATCATTTTATCTATTAATTGTAATCATTTTATCTATTAACTCATATTTCCATATTTTTGTTAGGAATGAGGAAGTTAGCAGCAACTAACCTACAAATGTCGGTTTTGGTAATGACTCCAACAGCTTCATCATTATTTAAAACTAAAAGTCCTGAAACATCTGCTCTTAACATTAAATTAGCAGCATTTTTAACTTCTTCTTTACTGTCAACTGTAACAATTTCTTTTGACATAATGTCTTCAATTTTGTCTTGATTTTGTTCATAATTATGGTCACTTAAGTTGTTTAAAATACCAATTAAATCACTATAGGAAATAACACCTTTAGGGTTGTTTTCATCATCAAAGACAAATAATCTTCTAACACCATTTTTATACATCTTTTCAAATGCTTCGTATGGGCTTGTGTTTAAATTGATAGAAATTATTTTATTATTCATTACTTTTTCTATTAACATATTATCACATTTTAATTTTATATTATGAAAATATTATAAACATATAAAATATTTTAAAGATTTTAAAAGTAATTTAAATATATTTTATAAGTATTTTAAAAATAATTTAAAATTTAAGTTATTAATATTAATTTATTTTTACTGTATTGATAATTTTATTTTATTAATATATTATATAATTTATATGATTTTAAAATTTTCAATTTTTTTAATAACAAATATAAATAATCAATTAAAAAGATATAAATAACATGAAAATCTTATATTACTTTTAAATTAACATTTAATTTATTAAATTAATATTTAATTTACATTTATTAAATTAATATTTAATTTACACTATTTATTATATTATTTTAATTACATTATATTAAAATTTTTTTATTTATTTTTAATATTTGTAAACTATATATTGGTCTAATGAATTAAACATTTAAGAATCATAGACTAATTTGAGGTTGATAAAATGAGAATAAGTATGTCTTTGCCAAAGAAATTGCTTGCAGAATTTGATGAAGTTTTAAAAGAAAGAGGATACCAGTCTAGATCCAAAGGTATTAGAGATGCATTAAAAGATTATATTCTCAGATATCAATGGATGAGTGAAATGGATGGAGAAAGAGTTGGGATAATTTCCATTATTTACGACCACCATTATACTGGAGTTATGGAAAACTTAGCTGATATTCAACATTCTCATAGAGATGAAATCAGCACAAGTTTACATATTCACATGACTCATAAGTACTGTATGGAAGTAATTATCGTAAAAGGGGATGTTTCAAGTATTCGTGAGCTTACTGAACAAATGATGAGACTCAAAGGAGTCGAGCATGTTAAATTAACCAGTACTGCAAATGGTGAAAAAATAGACTCTTCATTTTTAAATTAAACTTTTTTCAGTTTTTCATTATTTTTTCTTTTTTTATCTTTTTTTTATTTTTTCTCATATTTTATACTATTTTTTTATTTTTTCTTATAGTTTTATGCTATTTTCTTATCTTTTCTTATTTTTAATTTTATTTTTTCACAAATTTTAAATCATATTAAATATACAATAGTTTTTAATGAAATTTAAAACAAATTCATATCATAACAATTTATTAATGGATGTGGAAAGAATAGCTTTTTTTCAAGAAGCATTAGACATCTTAAATTCAAGAAAGAAAAAAATTAACATTGCCTATGATTTAGGTTCAGGCAGTGGTATTTTAGCATCATTGGCTTCTAAAATTTCTAAAAAAGTAATAGCCATTGAAAAAGATCATTTAATATGTAAAATGGCTAGAACAAATTTAAAAAGCTTAGATAATGTTGAATTTATTTGGGAAGATGTTTTAAAATACAAATTTAATCAAAAAGCAGATTTAATAATCTGTGAAGCATTAGATACAGGATTAATCGATGAAGAAGAGGTTTTAATATTAAATCATGCTATAAATAGCTTAAATGATGATGGAATTATAATCCCTGACTCTGTAATAAATATAATAGAACCTGTAAATATGGATCATCCTTTAATTCATTATGAAGATGTTGAATATTCAATAAGTAATATTGATACTAATGAATCTAATAAAAAGCAGTATAATTTAAAAATTAATAAATCAAAGTATAAACATAAAATATTAGGTAATTATAAATTATTAAATTCAATTAATTTTTATAAACTTAATGATCCAAAGGTTAATGAGAAAATAAAATTTAAAATAAATACTAATGGCTGTTTTAATGGCTTAAAAATTAGAACTTTTACTGTTTTTAATAATCAATTAATTATCTCTCAAACTCCAATGTTAAATCCTCCATTATTTATTCCAATTGATGAAATTGAAGTGAAAAAAGGTGATGAAATTAAAGTTAATATTAAATATCAAATGGGGGGAGGATTAGAAACTATTGATGTTTCTTATAATGGTGATTATAATGAGTAAGCTATTAAGCTCTTTTAAGGAATTTTTAAAATATTATGATTATGAAAATAACTTAAATAAATTAATAATCATGGGAATTGGTAATACTTTAAGAGGAGACGATGGTATAGGTGTAATAATAATTGAAGAGCTTCAGAAATATTTTAATCATAATTTTCACAAGAATATATTTGAAGAAAAAAATATTTTGTTATTAAATTGTCAATCTGTTCCTGAAAATTTTACTGGCTTAATAAAAATGGAAAAACCAAGCCATTTAATCATTTTAGATGCTGTTTTATTAGATGATGATCCTGGAACAATAAGATTAATTGAGAAAGAAGAAATTTCTAATTTTTCATCCTCAAGCCATTCAATGTCTATTTCATTTTTTATAAAATTCTTAGAAGAAAAAATCAAATTTAAATCCATAATATGTGGGATAAATCCAAAATCAATGGAAATATCTACTAACTTGTCTCAAGAAATAAATTTATCTAAAAATATTATTGTAAATACATTAATTAATCTTATTGAAAGCTTATAATTTTTTTTAGACTAACTAGTTTTATGTTAGAATATAAATGTAAATAAAATATAAATTTAATTATTAAATAATATATATTAAATATTATGATAAATATTCAATTTTAGAAATTAAATTTATTTAAAGGAAAATTTTATATAAAATTGGTTAGATAAATATTAATTAATAAATGGAGATGTTTATGTGAAGGTAAATAAATTAATATTCAAGCAGAAAAATACTGATAATCCACTATCATTTGAAGTAGGTCAAAAAATAACAACTGATGAATTTGAAAGTTTAATTAAAGGATATATAATAGCTCAAATTAATGTTAATCCTAAAATTGGTTTCATTGAAATCAAAACAGACAATGATAATTTCCTTTGGTATTCATTAAATGATATTGAGTTTTTATCATTTAAAATAAGTCCAGAATAATTTTTTTTTAAATTTTGAATTCAGTATATCTATTCATTATATTTTACATTAAGACTTTTTAATGATAAAATGAAAGTAATATTCTTTGATATTGATGATACATTATTGGGCACTTCTAACTTTGCTAAGGTCGCAAGAGAAGCAGCTATTAACATGATGGTTGAAAATGGTCTACCATTATCCCATAGTGAAGCTTATAACTTATTACAAGAAATTATTGTTGAAAAGGGTTCTAATTATAATAAACACTTTAATCTTTTAACTGAGAGAGTTTATGGCAAAGAAAATCCAATGTTAATAGCTTTAGGGATGGTTAGTTACCATAATGTGAAATTTGCTTTACTTAAACCATTTGCAAAAACTTTAGACATTTTAATTTATCTTAAATCAAAGGGGTACCGTTTAGCAGTTATTTCTAATGGAAGGACAATAAAACAATGGGAAAAATTAGTTCGCTTAAATTTACACAACTTTTTTGATGAAGTAATTACCTCTGAAGAAGTTTCTATAGAAAAACCAAATAAAGGGATTTTTGAAGAATCTTTAAAAAGAATGAATACTAAAGCTGAAAACAGCATTATGGTTGGAAATAAGTTTGATGTTGATGTTTTAGGGGGATTAAATGCAGGAATGGATGGTATTTTAGTAAATTCTAATTTATCTGAAGATAAATTAAATGAAATCCGTAAAAACTATCCTGAAGTAATTATTATTGATAATATTTCTCAATTAAATGAATATCTTTAAACATATCAATTTTTTTATATTTTTATATTTTTATACTTTTATACTTTTATATTTTTATATCGTTTTTGTTTTTTTAAAAAAATGCATCTAAACTTGATTGTTTTTCTTTTTCTCCTAATTCTATTAATTTTTCTTTAGTATATCCAAATGATTCCATTATTCTTGATACTGCAGGTATTATTTGGTGATTAATATAATAATCAATATCATATTCATTTCCATCACTATAATCATATGGAATCGCCCTTTCTCTAATTAATCCTTTACCTTTAATAATTACATATTGAATAATAGTTCCTTTACTAACATCAATTCCTTTTGCTTTTAGTTGTTGAGCCGCAACAACATGTGGTCCAGTATTTTTGTAGTCCGATAGTTTTTTGGTAATTTGTGTGTGGATAATTAAGTCTTTCATTGGAATCGTGCCAGTTTTTATATCTTTTAAGACTTTTTTTATGCTTTTTACAGCATCATCCACATTACCTTCACTTAAAATGCTCATTAAAACTTTTTGTTGTATCTGTTTAGCTACTGGAGCCCAATCCCTCCTAACAAGTTCTAAACCTTTAGCTATAATGGTTCCATCATCAATAACAGCATATCTTTTTTTACTTACAAAGAATCCTCTTCTATAAAAACCTTCATATTCTAATTCCATGCTTTCAGGTAGTTCACTATTTAGTTGTTTTAAAAATAATTGAGCTTGATTTTTAATAGTTTTTTCAAGTGTTAATTGTTTTAATGATTCACTAGCCATTTAAAACCTTTTTTTATATAATTTTTGCATAATTTTTTTTAAAATTTGTTATAATATTATTGTTTTATTTGTATTTATAACTTGTTGTTTTATTTATAAAAGTCCATCAATTTATATTACATTTTTTAGTTTTTACATTTTTTTTTAATTTTAGCTATAATTCAACTCCTCATTTGAAAAAATATATTAAATAGCTTTTTCAAAATTAATCATATGAAAATACTTTTTATTGGAGCACGTTTATTTGATGATGTAAGCTTTTTTCTTAAAGAAAAAGAAATATATAGTATTTTAACTGAATCAAATCCTAATGCAGATAATTTAGAATTAGCTGATGAAGTTCATATTGTTTCAAGAGGAATGGATGAGCCTAAAAAGATAGCTATTGAAAATAATGTTGATGCAGTTGTTCCTTTAATTGGAATTGATCAACCATTAATGGATGTGGCTATTTTAAAAGAAGACTTGGAAAAAAATCATAATATTCCTGTAATTTGTTCGAATAGATCAGTTATTGATATTTCTTCAAATAAATTTAAAACTAAAGAATTTTTTAATTTGAACAATATTAAAACACCTAAATCATTTATCTTTACCAACAATAAAACTTGTGATTTTAATAGCACTAAAAATAAAATAGAATTCAATTTAAATGGTGAAATATTATCTTTTAATTGGCCTATTGTTTTAAAACAGAAAGAGGGTCAAGGTGGATCAAATATTAAAATTGCTAAAAATTCAGATGATTTTAAAAGATACATTGAGAAATTTAATGAAACTTTAGTTGAAGAGTTTATTGAAGGAAGTGAAATATCTGTAGAGGTTTTATCATTCAATGAAGAATATTTCCCTATTGTTCCTGTTTATAAAGGAGAAACTAGTTTAGATGGTTGTCATCCAATAAAAAGAGTTCGTTCAGCTCCATTTGAAATAAATTCTTCAAATAATTTAAATAATTCTATTAATTTAAATTCTATTAATTTAAATAATTTAAGTAATTCAAATAGTTCAATTAATTCAAAATATCTAGATGATTTATATCATTCAAAATTAAATTTTATTATGAATGTTTCATTATTTATTGCTAAAAATCTTAAATCTGAGGGAACAATTGACATAGATTTTATTTACTCAAAAAAAAATAATCTGTTTTATGCTATTGAAATAAATACTCGCCCAAGTGGCACTAGATATTTATCCTATGGAGCAACAGGTATTAGTCCTTTAATTCAATTAGTTTATATGGCTTCACATAATTTTAGTATAGAAAATTTAAATAACGAAAAAAAGGATTATTATTCCTTAGAAGTTCCTGTAGGAAATTTTAATGGAGAAGTGTTAGATAAATCTCCTAAAAAGTTTATTAAAAATTCTTGGATAGTCCATGGACCTAAAAATCATGAAAGAATAACATTTTCTGGAGAAAATAAGATGTTAGTATTTAACTTAGCCAAAAAATTACTTAAAAATCATGATTTGAATTTAGAATTTTAATCAAATATATTTTAATATTCTTTTTTTAATGTTCTCTATTATTTTTTATTTACTTCTAAACATCTTCATTTTTTTTTTGGGTTAATTATTTAATAAAAATTTATATATTAAGAAAATCAATCTTTATTATATCTAAATTTATTATAACTTATAATACCTTCATCATGTTTATATTCATTTTCTATAATTGTTTTTAAATCCTATTAATTCTTTTAATTTTTTTTAAATATTCTTTAAATATTCTTTAATATTTTTTTAATCTGTGGTAAAATGAGTGTTTTACATCCTTTAGGGAATTTAACTTTTAGTTTAAATAGTGTAAGTGTTGTATTTTTATTAACACTTTTTATATCTATTCTATTTAGCTATTTTATAAAAAGAATTTTTGCAAATGCTAAAATTGGTGATAATCCTATTGTTAGTGAGCATAGACATAAAAGTGGAACTCCTACTATGGGAGGTATAGCTTTTATCTTTACAATACTTTTAATAGCTGGAATTTATATTAAAAATCAATATATTGTAATAACAGCTATTTTAATGGTAACAGCAGGAATTGCTGGTTTAATAGATGATTTAATTGGGCTTAATGTAAAAGAGTATCAAAAATTAGTAAAAAATGTATCTGACAGTGATATTAAAATAGGTCTTTTAACTCTAAAACCTGGAAATGAAGCACGAGCAGCTACAGATAATGCAAAAAAAATTGTTGATTCTCTAATTGAAAGCGAAAAACTTCAACTGGTTTCAAAAATTCCTATTAAAACTGAAATTGGTGAAGGAGAAAAAATCATAATTCAACTTATTATTGGTGTTTTTTTAGTTGTTGGTGCATATTCCACAGGGCTTATTACAAGTTTAGCTGGCTTTTCCCTGGGTATTTTAGCCATTCCAATAATTTTAATTGGTATTATTGGTGCAATTAATGCAGTCAATCTAATTGATGGTATGGATGGCTTGGCTGCTGGAATAATAGCTATTGCTTCATTTTCTTCAGTTGTTTTTATGTATATAAATGGAAACATTGCAACTTCTTACCCTTTTATTATTTTAACTGCTATTTGTTTAGGATTTTTAGTTTTTAATAAATATCCTGCTTCTATATTTATGGGAGATACTGGTTCTTTTGTTCTAGGTGCAGGATATGCTACTGCAGTTTTTATTTGTGATATTCCATACTTTGGTGTTTTAGCTTTGGCTGTTCCTATATTATCTGTAATTATTAGTTTATTACATAGAGCAAAAATTATTAAACTTCCAGTTGAGCCATTACATCACACTTTAAATTATATGGGATTTTCAGAGAAAAAGATTATTGCAATTTATTGGTCTCTAGCCATTGTTTTTTGTTTAATTGGCTTAATATCTAGTCATTTTCTTTTTAATTAGTTATTGATTAAATTATTATTTATTTTCAATTTTTTCATTTTTATTTATTTTATTCTTATTCATTTATTTTATTATTTTATTTTTAGTTATTTTTTAGTTATTTTTTTTTTTTATGTATGTATGTATTTTTTTATTGTGATATTATGGATTCTTCAATCAAATTTACTATAAATTCTTTATCAAAGATTATTGGTGGAACAATCAAAGGTACAGATAGTCTTGATGATATGAAATTAATAAAAGAATTTAATGGTGTTTTTAATATATTGTCTGATGCTAAAAAAGGAGATATTATAATTAGACATTGGATTGATGAAAAAGGAATTCAATTGGCCTATCAAAAAGGTGTTTTAGCCATTATTACAGAAGATATTAGGGGAACTGCACTTGATGTAGCTGAATCTTTTCATTTTCCTGTGATTGTTGTTGATAAAATTGAAATTGCCAATGCGTTTGCTTTAAAATACACATTGGGACAATTTGGGGCAGATTCTAAAAAAATTGTTGTTAGTGGGACAAATGGAAAATCAACAACTTCTCATTTGATTTATCACATTTTAAAATCTTCTGGTTTTAATGCTTTTACAAACACTGATTCTAAATCAGAATATAATACTTTAATAGATCCAATGGCTTCAAAATTAATCTCAGACAACTATGATGTTACAAATCCTTATGAGTATATTGTTATTGAAGTTTCTGAAGTTCAAGGGTGGTTAAATAAATTAATGAAAAATCATGCTTATTTAATGAGTGAAGCTGTTGATCCTGATGTTGCTGTTGTTACAAATATATCATTAGATCACATTGGACTTGTAAACTCCATTGATGAGGTTTTTAATGAAACTTCAGGCTTAGCTCGTGGGATTAATAATGGTTTTTTAGTTTTAAATTTGGATGATGAAAATGTTAAATCTATGGCTAAATTTGCTGATGATAAAAATAAAAATGTAAAAACATTTTATTTTTCATTTTTTGATAATGAGCTTATTAAGAATACTAATATTGATAGTAATAATAATAGTAATAGTAGTAATAATACTGAAAAGTATAATGAAAAAGAATATTACAAGTCTATTATTGATTTGAATGCTCTCTTATTCTACAGTAGTGAAAAAAAAGGAATTATCTACAAAAATGAATTGGTTTTAGAATTAGATGATTTTCCTCTAAAAAGTAAACATTTTATTCAAAATATACTGGCTGCATTTTCTGTTTGTGTTTGTTTAAAAATTCCAATTGAAAGCATTAATAAAGGAATTAAATCATACAAACCACTAAAAAGAAGATTCAGTACAATTCATCTTAATCCATTAATTATAGATGATTTTGCACATAATCCTGAAGGGATTAAAGCTACAATTAATGCTGTAAGTAAATTGGATTATAATGCCTTGTGGATTATAAATGCTATTAGAGGTTCAAGAGGTTTAGATATTAATAGTCTTAATGCTAATAGTTTAGTTGAAGCTATTTTAAACTTATACAAAAATGAAAAATCTAATTTAAATTTATTGCTTACAAATAGCGTTGATGTTGTAGATGCTGTTAATTTAGTCACAGATGATGAAAAAAACATATTTTTGGATGTTTTAAAGCAAAATAATATTAATTTTAATTTTTATGATAAATTAGAAGAATCATTGCTTAAAGTTTATGATGAATCTAATTTAAATGATGTTATTTTATTAATTGGTGCTCAAGGCATGGATCCTGCAGAATCAGTACTTAAGAAAATTATAGACAAGAATTAATTAATTTAAATATTTTATGGTTAAATACTTTTTTTTGTTTAACTTTATTAAAATGTTTCTAAAATAATATAGTTATAAATAATATAGTTATAAATAATATAGTTATAAATAATATAAATTATAAATAATATAAATTATAAAGATGAAATTTTAATAAATTATTTTATTTTCTTAAGTATATTTTACTAATTCTTTATTTTACTAAATTATTGCTTTATTATTATTTATTAAATTACTATTATTAAGTTACTATTTTAATAAGGCAATTTTATTATATTATTAATTTAATACTATCTTTTGAGTGAAAAACATGTTTTTTAGAATAAAAAGAGATACATTGATTATTTTAGCATTGGCTTTTATTTTAATTCTTTGTGGAAGAGTAGTCACATATGTAGGATTTGCATCTTCTCCTGAAGTGGAACAAGGAGTTCCAATTGCTGGGATTGTTATAAAAGGTAATGATATTACTCCTTTAGATAGTATTAAAGTCAATGTAGCAGGGTCTGGTTTAAGACAAGGAAGCTATATTAAGGGGGACATGTTAATCACTTCAAAGAGAGAACTGCCCCTGAATGAAGCTATTAAAAATGCTGAATATTTTGCAACCTTAACCACAATTTCAGGCACAAAGCTACAGCCAATTGTAGCTGCTGATGTTCAGGTAGATAAAACCACTGGAATTGTAACAGTAAATGTTGTTGAAGACTTTTCATCCATTGATTTTAATAAAAAAAACAGAGCAGTTTTATAGGAGGATATATATTTGAATAAAATTTGGAACTATTTAATAATAATTCTTTTGCTGTTTGCCATTATTGGAGCAGTTTCAGCTACAATGAATGTTATAGTAATAACAGATCCTAGTGGAGAAGATCCTAATGGTGCTGCAGCAGGAAGTATGTCCTTTGGTAAAAATATGTTCATGTCAACCTTTTTAATGTCTAAAGAGCATCAATTTGTTGTTCTTTCTGGTGGTGAAGGTAATGGAAGTGTTAGGCTTAGAGCTATTGTCAATTCAATTAGTGTATTAGATAATGGTGCTACTGCAGCTTCTGGTGCTGCTGTTGCTTCTTCCTATGCAGGTATTCGTTTAATGGTTGGTGGGCCTTCAATTGGAGCTGCAGTAGGTGGCTCTTTTGATGTTTATGTAGTAACAGTTGAAGATGACAACACAATTAAAATAACTCCTTATAGTGGTGGTTTAGCAGTACTGCCACCAGGTAAAAAAGGAGCAATTATTCACTTAAGGAATACAGAAGGAAATCCAATGTATGGAACGGCTACAGCTGTTAGGCGACAAGCTGCAGTAAACATTGGAAGAATGATTCGTGATGGTTATTCTGCAACTACAATTGTAGGTCAAACTTTTAAAACAGTATCTATTGGTTCTGGTGAAAAATATGGTGGTGGGGCAGTTAATTTAATATCTGGAATTTCAACAGGAGACATGTTTACTCCACAGGTTTTAGATACTCAAGGATATCCAATGGACGAACCATATGGAAAAACTTGTCCCACCTGTGGTTGGAGTGTTGGTTTTCCAACAGCTGAGAATTATGATGTTTGTCCAAATGACGGAACTCCTTTAAACACTTTTTATGCTTATGATTCATTAGCCAATGCTATTACTGTGACAAAAGACACGGTATTAGTTTCAACTTATGGAACTGAGGCACCAGGTATTCATAGTACAACATCAGCCATTGTTCAAGCTTCGGTTAAGAAGTATGGATATAGCTCAGTTGAAATAGCTACTTCTATTAATAAGAACATTAAAAATGGATTGTTGGTTGGAGTTAACTATGTTGAACCAAAAGACATAAATGTTAGAAAAGAATCTAATGCTGTAGGAGTTTATTTCACCCCACTTCCAGAGGGACGTTCTTCTCCTCCATGGGATCTTCCTATTAGCTCCTTTTTCTTAAATGTGCTTGGAAATATTCAAACAGTTATTGGTTTTATTTTGATTATTCTTGTAATATTTAGACGAAGCCTTCTAACTAATTTCCAAAAAAGAAAATAGACTTTTACAATTTATTTTTTTATTTTTTATTTATCCATATATTTATTTTATTTCATTAACTAATTTTATTTCTTAATATCTTTTTTTTGTTTTTTTATAACTTTTTTTGTTTTTTCTTATTTGTTGCTGAATGGCAAACTTAAGTTAATTGAACAATGTTCAATTTATAATATTTTAATTGTAAAAAATTCTTTATATCTAAATTATTTAAAAATTCTTCATTTTAGCATATAAACTAATTGAACAAAAATAATTATCATCTATCATTTTTATGTTTAAAAATTTTTTTATGGCAAAGTTTATATATTGATAAATATAAATATAATTTTAGTTTTATTAAATACTTTAAAAAAAATAAGGTTTAATAAACATTGAATTTTTTTTAAATTTTTTATAAAAATTTAAATTTTTAATAGATATAACATATTAAGTGTTTAACATTGAAACCATTAGATTGTAATCTAACTATAAATTAGCCTTTTTTTTCTTTAACTAGCTATTTAAATTAGCTATTTTATTTAATAAATGGTCAATGTTTATTTTGAGTGATTTTATATTAATAAAAACTTTAATATAATAAATAATTACATTAAATAATTATAAATAATTATATAGGATATCAATAATTGTGATAATATGGCATTAATTTTAATTCGTGGAGAAAACAATACTAAATTATTAAGTGCAATTTTAGACATTGAGCGTCATGCAAACTTATCATTAACTTCAAAACCTAAGGTTATTGAATCAATCTTTGCTGATCAGTTAGTTGAATCAATTTTAAAATCTCCTTTACGTAGTTTATCAAATGCAGCTTGTGCATTTTTTGTCAAAGAAGATATAACATTAAGTATTTTACAGGTTAAAACAATTCATCCTCCTGCTCATGTAATTGTGGTCAGTAATGAATATCCTGAGTACGACAAATTAATAGATGTCTTGGATACTCAAGAGGATTTAGATGGATATACTTTTGTTAAACCAAAAACCCCTGAATTAATGGATTATAGAAAGGATTATCTAACTAAAACAACTCATCAGTAGTTAAATTTTATTAATTTTTATTATTTTTTATTATTTTTTTTTAATTATTTTTTTAAACTTATTACTTGATATATCAATTATATTTTTCTATTAATTTATACTTTTTTTATCTTTTTTTTTAAATATTTTGATTTTAATCATTAATTTTAAATAATATTTAAACAGAATTATTATTATGGAAGTTAAAAATAACATTATATTAGCATTAGATTTAATGGACATAATTAAATCTTTTGAACTTGTTGAATCAATATCTAAATATATAAATACAATAAAGATTGGATACCCTTTAACTTTAGCAGAGGGATTAAAATCTGTCACTGTTTTTAAAGAAAACTTTGAATTTAATACAATTTGCGATTATAAAGTGGCTGATATTCCAGCTACAAATGAAAAAATAGCTGATTTAACATTTAAAGCTGGAGCAGATAGTATTATAGTCCATGGATTTGTTGGCAAAGATAGTGTAGCTGCATCATGTGATGTTGCTTTAGAATATGGAAAAGAAATATTTTTACTTACTGAAATGTCTCATCCTGGTGCTATACAATTTTTAAAAGGTAAAGGAGAAAAAATAGCTGAAATGGGTCTTGAATTGGGTATTAATAATTATGTTGCTCCTTCAACACATTTAGATAGGCTATCTTCAATTAGATCTGTTCTTGGAAAGGATAAATTCATAATTTCTCCTGGTGTTGGAACTCAAGGAGGAAATCCAAATGATACTTTGAAATATGCTGATGCATTAATTATTGGTAGATCAATTTACAATGCAGAAAACCCTGAAATAGCTATTAAAGAAATTATTAAAGAAATTACTGTTTAAACTAATTTAAGAGGTTATTATTTATTTAATATATTTATTTAATATATTTATTTAATATATTTATTTAATATATTTATTTAATATATTTATTTAATTGTTTTGATACTAGTTATTCGTATATAGAGGTGAAAATATGACTGATTCTGTTAAAGTTGAAATTTTAAAAACCACAGCTACATTAATTACTACTGCATTTGCATTAGTTGCTGGTTTAGCATGGAATGAAGCTATTAAAGCAATTATTTCTACTTTTTTCAAAGAAGGTAGTGCAATTCCTGGATATTTGACTTATGCAATAATTGTCACAGTGATAGCTGTTTTAGTGGCTGTTTTGTTTGCAAGAAGTTTAGGAAAATTAGGCATAGAATTAGATGATTAATTTTATTTTTTTTTTAAAATTTTATATTTAATTTTTGTCCAATTTTTCTTTTTTGATTTTATTTTATTATATTTCAAATTTACATTGATTTATTTTTTCTATTTTTATATGAATTATGCTTTTTTTTTTGATTTACTTTGTAT
>NZ_LWMV01000164.1 GCF_001639295.1 Methanobrevibacter curvatus
TATTTTTATATTTTTTTTTTTTTTTTTTTTTTTTAATTTTAAAAACTATAATATTTTTTCCTTTTTTTATATTTAGTTTATTGGTTTTTAGAAATTTTGATGTTTTTTTTGTTTTTTTATCTATCAATGTCGGTGTTTATTTTGAAGAAACTAAAAGATTTGTCCAATGAAGATCTTGATAATATTATTGAATTTTTATCTGTGACTATTAATGATTTCATTTTAAAAAGAATTAAATCTAAAGAAATTGTTAATTTAGATATTAATATTAATTTAAATTATAATGAAGAATTAGACATTGATATATCCGTTGATTTGGAATTAGATAAATTTTCAACTCTTGATGAAGCCATTGCAAATGAAGCCATTGATTTTGCTTTAAATAGCTGTGATTTATTTTTAGAAGATAATTATTGTGGATAAAGAAAATGGGGTTAAAATGGAAAGATCATCTTGGGTTGTTATTGGGATAGCTATTATTCTACTTTTCGGTTTTTATCTTTGGGGAGTCACTCAGTTTAGTTTGATTGAACCAGTGGGGCGCTTAACTGTTACTAAAGTTGGAAATCCAGACATATTCCCTCAACACTCCAATGCTAAAGTTTTATCTGAATATGCTGCTAAATCAGGCTCTAAATGTGTTTTAATTGTGCATTATGGTGGAGATTCTAATTATCGCCATTTTCACGAAGACGATGACAATATTTTAGCACCTGATGGGGTTAATGTTTTAGAACTTGCTTTTGTGGACCCTTCTACATACAAAACCTATGTTGATTGGGGAGAGGTTTTTTCAAGCTTTATTTTTGGTATTCCTGAAGATAGATATGATTATAAAGCTGATGGAGAATATTTTGATACTTTAGATGAGGCATTAAATTATATTGATGGTTTAGCAAAAGATAGGGGTCAAGTTGGTCCTATTCCTATGTTTTATCATGGAACTGTACGTGCAGACAACCCTTATATGAATCCAGGATGTGGTTTTCCACTTTACACTCAAATTGCTTGGAAACAATATGGGCGTTTTGGAGCTTATTTTTATATTGTTAAAGGATTGATCTGGCCATTTGTTTCAAATAAATATTATCCATATGAAATTAGCCATTTATCTAGTTTACAGTTTTTATATAATTCTGGAAGATTAAATTATCAGTGAATTTTTTTATTTTTTTATTTTTTTATCTTTTTATTTTTTTACTAAGCATTAGCTATTTTTATCATTATTTAATATGATTTTTTTATTTTTTCTTTTCTATAATGCTTTTTTATTTTTTTATTTTTCTTTAGTTGTACCTAAAAAAATAGAAATATTTATATATTTTAAAACACGAAAATATATTTAGGTAATCCTAAACATTTAAATAGTAGAAAATATCAAAGTAGTATTATATTTAGGCATACCTAAATATTATGATTTGATTTTTTTTTATTGGATTATTTTTAAATGATATTTATTAATAAATTTAATTAAAAATTTTTCTAAATTTTAATATTTTTCTTAATTTTAAAAATATAAAATATAGTGAGGTAACAATTATGGATGAAAATAAAAAATATGATTCAATAATCACTTTAGATCAACTTGATTCTGATCAAGAAGCAACAATTGTTTCTTTTAACAACAAAGGTGATGTTGAATTAAAAAGACATTTACTTGGAATGGGATTTGTAAAAGGTGCAAGAATTAAGTTAGAAAAAGTTGCTCCTCTTGGTGATCCTATTAAATTTAGACTTAAAGGCTATTCTGTTAGTCTTAGAAAAACTGAAGCTAAAAACATTCAAGTTGGATTATAAACATTTTACAAATATTTTTAAAATACATTTACCTTAATATTTTTAAAATATGTCTGCCTAAATATTGTATTAAAATATATTTGCCTAAATATTTTATTTATCTAAAATGGAGAATTAAAAGTGAATATAAAAATTGGACTTGCTGGAAATCCAAATGTAGGAAAGACAACTCTTTTTAACCAACTTACTGGCTTACATCAACATGTTGGTAATTGGCCAGGAAAAACTGTTGAAAAAGCTGAGGGACACCTTAACTTTGAAAATGCACGTATTGAGGTTATAGATCTTCCTGGAAACTATGCCTTAAGTGCTCATTCTATTGAAGAAATTGTTTCAAGAGTTTTCATTGTTGATGAATCCTCTGACGTTATTGTAAATGTTGTTGATGCAACTAATCTTGAAAGAAACTTGTATTTAACTACTCAAATGATGGAGCTTGGAGCTAACTTAGTTTTAGCTGTCAACATGAATAAATTTGCAAAAAAAAGAGATTATAATATAGATTTTAAAGAATTATCAACTTTATTAGGTATCCCTGTGGTAGAAATTGAAGCAATAGATGATACAGGTAAAGATGAACTTTTAAGGGCAGTTAAAGATGCAACAAATAAACCAATAGATAGTAGTAAAAAATTGGTTTATGGTGCTGAATTAGAATCTCATTTAAAAGAACTTGAAAAGGTTATAAAAAGGGATATAAGTCTTCTTGATGTCCCTGTTTCATGGACAGCCATTAAGCTTTTGGAACATGATAAAATTATTGAAGAAAAAGTTAAAGAATCTAAATACTTTTTAGATATTTTTAATGAAGTTAAAAAAGTAGAAGAACATTTTAAAGATATTTTTAATGAATCTTCTGAGGAAGTAATAGCTAACTATAGATATGCATTTATTGAAGGTTTACTTAATGAATCTTTAAAAAAACCAGAAGTTGAAGAACCAACCATATCTGAAAAGCTAGATAAAATAATAACTAATAGGATCTTAGGTCTTCCAATTTTCTTGGTTATTATGTGGTTAATTTTCCAAATAACTTTTACTGTTGGAGCACCTTTTCAAGATTTAATTGATCAAGGATTTACACTACTTGGTGATACAATACTAGCTATTTTAGGTGAAACAACTCTATCTTCATTCATTGTGGATGGTATAATTGGTGGTGTTGGTGGAGTTATAGTCTTTTTACCTCAGATTGTCTTAATGTTTTTAATGATAAGTATATTAGAAGATTCAGGGTATCTTGCAAGAGCAGCATTTGTAATGGATAAAGTAATGCATAAATTAGTTGGACTACATGGAAAATCATTTATTCCAATGATTTTAGGTTTTGGTTGTGGAGTTCCTGGAATGATGGCAACAAGAACCATGGAACATGAAAGAGATCGTATTTTAACAATGTTAACTATTCCATTTATGTCATGTACTGCTCGTTTACCTGTTTACACTTTGTTTATTGCAGCATTTTTTACTGCCTATCAAGGTGAAGTAATGTTTTCATTGTACTTTTTAGGTGTAATTGTAGCTATTGTTGTAGCAGCCATTTTAAAGAAATCTCTATTTAAAGGAATTACAAGTCCTTTTGTTATGGAGCTACCTTCATACAAGCTTCCATCTTTAAAGGGTGTTTTAATCCACACTTGGGAGAAAGCTTATGGTTTTGTTAAAAAAGCAGGAACTATAATTCTTGCAGCAGCTATTATTGTTTGGATGTTAAGTAGTTTCCCTGTTGGAGTTGAATATGGTTCACAAGATAGTGCAATTGGACAAATTGGAACTGTAATTTCTCCAGTATTTGCTCCACTCGGTTTTGGTGATTGGCAACCTTCTGTTGCACTTTTATTTGGCGTTGTAGCTAAAGAAGTAGTTGTAGGAACTTTTAGTTCAATCTTTGGAGTTGGTGAAGATGGAGCAGGGCTGGAAACTGCAATTCATGGACTATTTACTCCATTAACTGCTTATGCCTTTATGACATTTGTTTTATTATATGTTCCTTGTTTTGCCGCTCTTGGAACCGTCAAACAAGAAACTAACTCATGGAAATGGCCTTTAGTCATGGTTGCAGTTACCACAGCAACAGCTTACATAGTTTCATTTATTGTTTATCATGGAGGCATGCTTCTAGGGTTTGGCTGATAATTTAGATTTAAAACATTTTTTAAGAGTTTTTATTAAACTCTTTTTTTATTTATTATTTGAATTTTTATTAAATTATTCTTTTATTTTTTATTATTTTTATTATTTTTATTATTTTTATTATTTTTATTTTTTTTTATTAATTATTTAGAGTTTAAAGTGATTTTATGGAATGTAGAATGTGTGGATTTGAATTTGATGAAACAAAAATTGGAAAAAGTTGTCAAGGATGTGGTAAAAAAGAATGTTCCACGGTTCATTGTCCAAATTGTGGGCATGGGAATTCACCAGAATTTGAACAGGAATTTAAATTTGTTGATATTTTAAAAGAAAGGCTTAAATCAAAAAAATAAATAAATAAATAAATAAATAATTTTTCTTAAGTTTTTTATTCAATTTCTTATTTTTTCAAATATTATTTCTAATTTTAACTTGTTTTCTATTTTTAAATAAATAATTTTATTAAGCAATTTAAACAAATCATAATTTAATATATTCAATAAATTTATTATATCTAAGACATTCATTATATCTAATTTATAGATATTCATTATATCTAAGATATTTATTATAATTTGTATAATTTTCTTTTTTTTTAAATCCTATTTAGCATTATACTACACTTAAAGGTTAAATCATGGTAGAAATAATTCCAGTATTAGATTTAATGAGTACAATAGCTGTCAGTGGAAAATCTGGCAATCGAAAAGAATATAAGCCTCTTAAATCTGTCTACTCTAATGATTCTAATCCAGTTTCAATTGCCAAAAGCTTAAAATTTAATGGCTATAATGAGATTTATATAGCAGATTTAGATCTAATAGAAAGAAAAGGAAACAATCTTGATTCAATTAAAATGATCAATTCATTTATTCCTGTAGTTTTAGATTGTGGAATTAGAAATTTTAAAGAATTTAATTTTTTTTTAGATTTTGCTTATAAATTAATAATAGCTACTGAAACATTATCCTCAATTGATGATTTAAAGTCAATCTTTAATAAATTTCCAAAAGAAAGAATAGTAATTAGCGTAGATATTAAAGATGGTAAATTATATTCAAAATCAAATGATTTTAATCTTAATTTAGAAGAATTTAATGAAATTTTATTGGAATTAGATCCTAATGAAATTATTCTTCTTGATATTTCAAAAGTGGGGACATTTACAGGAATAGATGAAAATTTAATAAATTCTTTTTCAAAATTTAAGGATAAACTTACTTTAGGTGGAGGTTTAAGTGAAAAGGACTTTTCAAAATTGGACGAATTAGATATAAAAAAAGTTTTAGTTGGCTCTGCTGTTCATAATGGAAGTGTTTAAAAAGTAATAACGATCTAAGATAAACTAGAAAGTAAATTAGAGTAACTAAAATATAACCAATATAATTTTTAGTTACCTACTAAGAAAGGTAAGACTATAAATGGTATTAATGTGCCAATAATGAATAGCACAATTCCTGCTAACAATTTTTCCCTTTCATCTTCCATTATTCCAGTTCCTATTAATAAAATACTTATTACTCCAAAAACCACAGGAATAATATGGGAAAATATTAGAGTTCCTCCATAGCTTGCCATTATTACCACATTTTATTATTTAAACAATTAATATTATACTTTTTATATAGATTTATATGAATTTTTATTTTATTTATCATTTTTCATTTATTATTAAATAATATTTACTTTATTATTTAAATATCTTTTTAAATTAGTAATTTTTTTATACTGTGATTTATATAATATAATAAGAAAATTATAAAAAACAATATTTTTAAATTTAATATTTCAATAATTTTATTTATATTATAGAATATTTTTATTTAATTATAAGATATTTATTTAATTATAAGATATTTTATTTAATTATAATATTTATAAGATATTTTTATTTATTTATATGATATTTTTTATTTAATTTTATTATTTATTTAATAATTTATCATTTTGAATATTGAGGTGTAATTGTGCATGAAATGGCAATGGCTGATAGTATTTTAAAGGCAGTAATTGAAAACGCTGAGAACAATCAAGCAATAGAAGTTATAGATGTTGTAGTTGAATTTGGTCAATTAGCTCTTTTAAATCCTGAACAAGTCAAATTCATGTTAGATGTTTTAAGTGAAGATACAATTGCAAAAGGTGCAAAGTTCATTATTGAATCGATTCCAATTGAAATCAAGTGTAAAAAATGCAGTTTTGAAGGAACAATAGATGGAAGTTCTTTAGATCATTATGCACCAATAGTTAAATGTCCAAAATGCGATGCATATCCTGTTGATGTTTTAAATGGAAAAGATGTAATTGTTAAAAAAATAAGTATTGAAAAAGAAGATTAATTAAATTTTTTATATTTTTTATTATTTATCTATTAATAAATAATTGTTTAAGAGGTTTCAAATGCATAAAGTAGCAGATATTGATGTTCACCATAATATAATGAAAGCAAATAAGAAAATAGCTGATAGAATTAAAAAGAACTTCGAAAACCACAATATTTTTTCTGTTGATTTTGTTGGAGCTATTGGCTCTGGAAAAACTTCCCTTATTGAAGAGTTAATTCAAAAAATGGATGGAAAAATAGCTGTTATTGCTGGAGATGTTATAAGTAAATTTGATGCAGGAAGATTTAAACGACACAATGTGCCAGTAGTTGGTCTTAACACTGGAAAAGAATGCCATTTAGATGCTCATTTAATTGAACATGCTTTAGACGATATTCCTTTAAATGATGTTGATTATATTTTTATTGAAAATGTGGGTAATTTAATTTGTCCAGTTGATTTTGATTTAGGTACTCATATGAGAATTGTTGTTGTAAGTGTTTCTGAAGGAGACGACACAGTAGAAAAACATCCACTAATTTTCCAAGACAGTGATTTAGCTATTATTAATAAGGTGGATATTGCTGAAGCTGTTGAAGCAGATGCTGACAAGATGGTTAATGATGCTAAAATTTTAAATCCTAATATACAAATTATTAAAACAAGCTTAAAAAACAATCAAGGTTTAAATGAAGTTATTTCAGCAATTGAGGAATTTAAATCTAATTAACTAATGTTTAATTAAACTTTGGTTAATATGTTTTAATATGTTTTAATAATATTTAATCTATAAAAATAGTGATAAAATGAAAATTTGGATTGATATAACAAATGCTCCTCATGTAAGGTTTTTTAAAGATATTATTGAATATTTTAAAAATGAGGGTGAGGATTTAATTGTTACTGGAAGAAAATTTGGAGACATTCATAAATTAATGGATATGTACAATATAGATTTCGAATCAATTGGTGGTCATGGTGTATCTTTAGAAGATAAGCTTAAAACAAGTACTGAAAGACTAAATAATTTAGTTGATTTTATTGTTGGTGAAAAAATTGATGTTGCATTGAGTAAACATTCTATTGAACTTCCACGTGTTTCTTTTGGTCTTTCTATCCCAAGTTTATATGTTTTAGATAATGAACATGCTCAAGCAGCCAATAAACTTACTTTGCCTTTATGTGATCGGCTAATTGCTCCTCAAATAATTGATGTTTGGAAACTTTTAAGTTATGGAATGGATCCAAATGATCTCATTAGATATGATGGAACATCTGAAATAATGCATTTTAAAAACTTTGAGTTTAATGAAAACATTTTTAATGATTTAAATTTAGATTTAAAATTTCCTAAAACAATTTTAATGCGCCCTGAACCTTCACTTGCATCTTATTTAGATGCAGATTGTAGGCATTCTGTTTTATCTCCTGTTGTTGAAACATTAAAGAAGTATGCTAATATTTTGATTCTTCCACGTTTCAAAGAACAAGCAGAAATTTTTGAAGGAATTGAAAATGTCACAATATTACATCCTCCTGTAGACACATCAAGCATTATAAAAAAAGCAGATCTTGTTATTGGTGCAGGAGGAACAATGAATAGAGAAGCAGCTATTTTACAAACTCCTGTTATCTCTTGTTATCCAGGTATTCCTCTTTCAGCAGACAAATATTATATTAATAAAGATTTAATGTTTAGGATAAATGATACCGATGAAATTATTAATAAGGCTTTAAAATTATTAGTTGCTCCAAAGAAACATATTCAAATCAATCATGATAATTTGTTCAAATTAATTGTTGACAATGTATATGATTTAGCAAAATAATTGTTTTTATTAATCTTTTTTTCAATTTTTACAGTTATTTATTTAATATTTTAAGGTAAAAAAAGTTCGTCATTAAATAAATATGCCAATTGAAGAAAAAATTTTTAAAATTCTTTAGTTTATAACATTTTTTTTTGAGTAAAATTTATATATTAATACTTTCAAATTATTTATATTATATTTTTGATAGCTAGTTTATATTATATTTTTAATAAATATTTTAGTGCATAATTTGTAATATATTTTTGAATAAATTTTAATAATTGGGCTGGTAGCTCAGATGGTAGATCGTCGCCTTGGCATGGCGGAGGCCCCGGGTTCAAATCCCGGTCAGTCCACTATATTTTTTATTTTTAAATAAAATTAATCAGTTTGCTTAAATTATTGCTATTTTTTTATTTATTTACAGGAAATACAAAGTTAGGAGTTTTCATGGCATTAATAGCTCAAAATCATTTTCAATTTATTTTAGAAGTTGGAGCATTTTTATTTGCAACAGTATTTTTCCTGCTAAATTTTATTCCAATTACTCTAAGCCTTGTTACAGTTCTTGCATTAGTTGCTTGTCTTCTTTTTACTGGGCTTTTTGCTATGGATCTGTTAATGTTATTTGTTTCTTTTAGCCAAAGTGAATTAACCCATGGTTTTGGACCCTTGGCATTACTTGCTATGGTAACTGCTCTTGCAGCTTTAAAAGTAATGAAAACATCTGGTGTTAATACTGGAGGATTAGAAAAATTAGTTTATATCTTTTTAGCAGCTATTACAATCTTCGGAGCTTTAATGCACAGATCATTTTTACTTTTATGGTTATTTGGTTTATTTATTGGATATTTTATAATTTCTTCATCCTTTAGAGAAAAAACTGTCCTATCATTAAAGAGAATTATAACTTTTTTAGGCTTAGGTGCTTTGGCATTTGTACTTCTCGAAGGAATATCTCAGTTAATACACATGCCTATTTTCTCTCCATTGACAAGGATTTCAAGAATAGAATTAAATTCTATTCCATCAATAAAAATGGTTTTGAAAAATACTTTTCTAATTGGTCATAGTGGAAATTCTTCTTTTTGGGGAACAGAAGGCACAGCATTTTCTGAAGGATATATTACTTTGCCTGTTTCCTTTGTACTTCTTTTTGGACTTCCATTTCCAATATTTTATGGGTCGTTGATTACTACAAAGGATACAATTGATTATATGCTACCAGGGATTATGGGATATGCTTTTGACTTTGGATATCTGGGTTTTGTTCTTCTTGTTGCATTTATGATTTTTACAATTGTTGTAGGGTTTAAATTACTTTATATTTATAGAGAAAAAAGAGAAAGTAACAATAAAAAGTATCTTGGCAGAGAAATTTTATTAATCGGATCTTTGACAGCATTTATAGCTCAAGGGACAGTTGGGTTATTTATTTTTAATAGAACAATTAATGGATCTGCATTGTTGACATTTTTAATCATTTCAGCTCTTGTTTTAGGGCACATGGTTACTTTAAAACGAAATTAATTTGTTTTAATATATTTTTACTAATTTTTTATTTTTTTTTATCTTATTTTTAAGAATTTAAAAAATTTTTAGAAAAATATTTTATCTATAAAAAATATATTCTATAAAAAATATATCTATATAATAAATATTATTAAAACTAAATTTTTATTTAATATTTTCTTATAATATTTTTCTTATAGTATTTTTATTATAATAATTTTATTATAATTATTTACATGGTGATTTAATGAAAAAAGCATTAGTTTTATTAGGGTGTCCAGAATCACCCTCTCAAACGCCAATGGCTATTTATGTTTCTAACAGATTAAATACTCTAGGATATGAGACATATATTGCTGCAAATCCTGCTGCTTTAAAACTTTTAGAAGTATCCGATCCTAATAATGTGTATATAAAAAACACTGTAGATATTGACGAGTCTTTAAATTCTCTTCAAGAAAAAGACTATGATTTACTTGTTGGTTTTGTTCACAAAGATGCAGCTGCTTCATTCTTTGTTACTTTTTATCATATTCTTAAAACAGAATCAATAGCTTTGATATTTGAAAAGGATGGAGAATTACTTGAAGAATATACAAATATAGTTTCAAAAAATACTGATGCTAAAATTGGTTCTGTTAGAGCTTTCCATAATCCAAATCCAATAAAAATAATTTTTGATAGTGCATTAGATGATTTAATTAAATGAGTATATTTGAATCAATAAATAGTTATGTTACAGCATTAACAATCAATGTTAATTGAATATACATTTAGCATTTATTATTAAAAATTATCATGTTAACTTAAATTTATCATAAGTTCATTACAAATTATTATAAATTCATTATAATTTTTTGATTTATTAAAATTATAATAAATTTTATAATAATATTATAATAAAATCTATAATAAAATTATCTTTAAATTATTAAACTTATCTAAATTATTAAAAATTATCTAAAGTATTTAAGTTTAGAAAATTTAAAAATTTTATTATTTTAAAATATTTTTGTAATTTATATTGAGGTGTTATATGTCATTTTGTTTAGAAACATATCTTCAGCAAAACGATGATTACAATATTTTACTTGGAAATTCAGGATTTAAAGAATGTGCTAAACTCATTGAAGAAAAATCTGAAGGAGTCGTTTATGTTAATCCTGGAGAAAAAGTTTTAGGTGCAAGATTAATTGGTATTCCTCCTATTCCAATTGGTTTAAGTCCAAACAAAGGAACTATTATTATTTCTTATACAAAACCATGTCATGGGACTGCAGCTGTTGAAATTCCAGTTAATGAGGAAGATTTTGATTCAATTAAGGAAGTGGCAATTAAAAAAACTTAAATTAATTAATGGTTTTAATTTTTTATATTTTTTATATTTTTTTTTAATTTTTTTGTTATTTTAGTTATTTATTTTTTTTATTGTATTATTTTTTTTTATATCATTTTTAATTATATTTTTTTTAATTTTTTATATTTTGTTTATCTTAATTATTTAATTGTATTTTTTTTATTTCTTATTATTTTTTTATTGGTTGTAAAAATATGATTAGTACAGTAGTAGGTAGTTTTCCTCTTAGCAATAACAAAAATGATCTATCATTTAAAAATAAAATTTTAACTAAATTTGCAAATGATTCCTACAAAAATGATATTAAATTTTCTGTTGAATCTCAATTAAATGCAGGAATTGATATAATTTCTGATGGGCAGGTTAGAGGAGACATGGTAGAGCTATTTTTAGATTTTATTCCAGGTTTTAAAAAAGATGGAAATACATTCTATCTAAAATCTAAAATTACTAAACCTCAAAATCCATTAAGAGTAAAAGACTTAAAAATAGCTATTAAATATATGAATGACTATTTAAATTCAAATAATAATTTAAAAAAATACAATAAAGAGGAAATAGATAAAAAAGGTGTTAAAGGAATAATTACTGGTCCATCTACATTAATTCAATCATCGAAAATTGGAAATATTTATAAAAATCAAGAATTAGCCATTTTAGATTTAGCTGAAGTACTAAAGTATGAAGCAATTGCCCTTGAAAATGCTGGTGCAAAGATGATTCAAATTGATGAGCCTTTTTTATCTACTGGTTTATTAGATGTTAATACTGCAAAAAAAGCAATATCAATTATGTCAGAAGAAATTAATATTCCATTTGCAATACACTGTTGTGGAGATATTAAAGATATTTTTAAAGATTTAACAAGTTTTAATGTGGATATTATAGACTGTGAATTTGCTGGAAATCCCTGTAACTTTGATTTTTTAAATGGAAATGCAAAATATTTAGACGGGAAAAAAATTGGTTTAGGAGTTATTGATACTAGTAATCCTAAAATAGAATCTGTTGAGGAAATAGTACAAACTATTGAAAAAGGAATAGCTATTGTTGGTGAAAATAATCTTTTAATAGATCCTGATTGTGGAATGAAAATGTTAAGTGAGGAAATAGCTTTTAAAAAGTTAGAAAATATGGTTAAAGCTATTAAAACATTTAACTCATGATTATTTGATCTTTTTAAGGTATTACTTAAAATCAACACGAAAAATGAAGGTGTTATTATGGCAACATTAATAGAGGTAGAGGAAATAGCTGATGGATGGGAACAATTAGTTAAAAAGATAATTGTTGAAGGTAAAGATATTAATGATGAACGTGGATCTCTTACTAAAGAAATTTTAAATGTTTTAGTTCAAATTAAAAACCCATTAGGAAAAACAAAAAAGGATTTTTTTAATATAAAAAATAATATGGATGAAATTTTAGATATTCGTGTCCCTGAAGGGTATTTTTGGAGCGGGGATAAATTAAAAACATATTCTGAACAATTTATTAGTGAGGATAAACAAGGTTTTGTTTATACTTATGGGAACCGCCTTAGAGCCCATTTTGATGGAACAGATCAAATAGCTGGAGCTATTAAAAGATTGAATGATTGTAGGGAGTCAAGAAGAGCCATTTCTATTACTTGGGATCAAGCATTAGACAGTTGTAGTGAGGAAGTCCCTTGTATGATTCTTGTTGACTTTAAAATCAGGGAAAATAAATTATACACAACTGCATTGTGGCGTTCACATGATATTTATGGTGCATGGTTTCCAAATGTAGTTGGATTAACTTATTTAGCACAATATGTTGCAGATAGAACAGATACACAAACGGCCAACATTACAGTACACTCTATTAGTGCTCACATATATGAAGTAAACTTTCCTGAAAGTAAAAAATTGTTAGATTAGCTTTTTATTTGCTTAAGTTGTTATTGCTTTTGTTTTAAATTAAACATTTAGGTATTGTGACTAAATGAATATTTTAATGAGTATTTTGATGAGTATTTTTTTAAATTTTTTATTTTATTAAATATTTGAAGTTTTTATTTTATGCAAATTTTTTAAGTTTTTTAAATTTTTATAAAAGTTAAAAATAAACTTTTAAATATGTCAATTACTAAATATAAATTTAATAATTAATTTGTTTTAAATTATTGTTTTAAATTATTGTTTTAAATTATTGTTTTAAATTGTGTCTTTGATGAATTATTATTTTAACTTGGATTTTTACAATTAAATAATCTATAAATTTATTTTTTAAAGTTATATGTGATATTATGGTTAGTGTAAATTTAGAAGCTAAAAAAGCTGTTGAGGAATTAATGGCTAAAGCAGAAAATCTTAATGTAGCAGTTTCAACATTAGAAAATGGTGCAACTGTCATTGATTGTGGTGTAAATGTTGCTGGTAGTTTTAAAGCTGGTGAATACTTTACAAAAGTATGTTTAGGAGGATTAGCTGAAGTCGGTATATCCATTCCTGGAGATTTATCTGAAAAATTCGCTTTACCTTCTGTAAAGATAAAAACTCATTACCCTGCTATTGCAACTATTGGTTCACAAGAAGCAGGTTGGAGAATTACAGTAGGAGATTACTTTGCTATGGGGTCAGGACCAGCAAGAGCTTTAGCACAAGCAGACAAAATTGAAGAAGAAATTGGATATAAAGATGATGCTGATGTAGCTATTTTAGCTTTAGAATCTGATGCACTTCCTAATGAAGAAGTTGCTAAATATGTTGCCGAAGAATCTGGTGTAGATACTAAAAATGTATACTTACTTGTTGCACCAACTGCTTCTATTGTTGGATCTATTCAAATAGCTGGAAGAGTTGTTGAAAATGGAACCTACAAAATGTTAGAAGTTTATCACTTTGATGTAAATAAAGTAAAACTTGCAGCAGGAATTGCTCCAATAGCTCCTGTTGATCCTAAGAAAGCTATGGGAAAAACTAATGATGCTGTTTTATTTGGTGGAAGAACTTATTATTACATTGAATCTGAAGAATCTGACGATTTAAAAACTTTAACTGAAAATTTACCTTCTTCTTCTTCTCCAAGCTATGGAAAACCATTTTTAGAAGTTTTTGAAGAAGCCAACTATGATTTTTTCAACATTGACAGTGGTATGTTTGCTCCTGCTGAGGTTACAGTTAATGACCTAAGAACTGGTGAGTTATTTAAAGCTGGAGCCGTAGATGTTGAATTGTTGAAAAAATCTTTTGGAGTTTAAATACTCTTTTTTTTTAATTTATTATTTTTTTAGTTTTATTTTAATTTTTTTATTTATCTTTTAATTTTTTTTTTAAATTTTTTATTTTTTTATTTTTTTATTTTCTTTTTTACATTTTTAAATCAGACATTGTTAGTATTTTTAAAATTATTTTATTGAAAATAGATTGATTAAATTTCCATGAAATGATTTTAAAAATGATTTATTCATATCATTTACAAAAATGAAGGTATTTAAATGACTGAAATTATATTTAAAAACAATTCTTCTATGACGAAGAATATTCTGTGTATTTTTATTTTCCTATTTCTATTTATAGCTATTTTTAGCATTGTATCTCAAAATTATGCTGTAAATCCAGATGATGTTAATAAGTTACCCGATAAAAAAAACATATCTAATAACTTAGGTTCTGTTTCATTGGAAGTTTTTGGTAACCCAAAATCAAATACTAAAATAGCTTATATTATTGGAATGCATCCTCTTGAAAATAAGGCACACAATACTTTATACAATCAATTAAAGTCAAAAAGTAAAAAATTTAAATATACATATTATGTTTATAGAGTTACTGTTAAAAAAAGCCCATTTAGTTATGATAAAGGTAGAATGAATGGACAACTTTTAGCTCAAAAATTTATTTTCCCTCATGCTAAAAAAGCAAAGTATAACCTAGTAATTGATGTACATTCTAACAGAGGCACTTTTAATGGAGGAAGTTATAAAAAAACTAACTTTGTTTTTGCTCCTTTAAATAATCTTAGATCAAAAGCTATTGGAAATAAAATCCTAAAAAAGATTCCAGATATTTCTTATTACTATCCTTCTTCCCAAACAAGCCCAAAATATTGTACAATTCCTTTAGTAAAATCAGGAACTAAAACAATAGTTTATGAAACTTATGGATATGAAAAACCTGCAAAAACAAAAAGTTTAATAAATAAATTAATCAACACTGTAGATTCTTTATCATTTTAATTATCAATTTATTAATTTATAATTTTAATCATTAAAATTTTAATCATCAATTTATTATTCTCATTTATTGAGACTATGTAAAAAACTTTGGTGTTTTTATTTTTCACCTATTTTTTGTATTTATAAAAATCTATTAAAAAGGTTTATATAGTATAAAATACTTATATCTATATTCTAATTAAAAAAATAACTATATAAATCAATTAATATTAATTATTATGATTTTAAATTATTTTACTATATTTATTTAATTAAATTATTTTATAAATTGATTTTATTAATTTAATTTATTTGTTAACTATAGTTGTTATATAAAATGTGAAATTATGGATGGTAATTTACTAACAAAGAAAAATAATGAAGTATATGCTATTAATAGTAATAATAGTACTAGTAATCTAAGAAAAACACTTTTAAATAAAAAAACCCTTAAAATTGGAATTTTAATATTTTTAATATTTATTTTAGCTACAAATGCATGTTATGCAGCATCTAGTTCTCAAACTACAAAAATAAGCCAAAATAACATAATTAAAAGTAGCCAATCAGTAGACTCATTTATTGCTAAAAATCATAGGCTTCCAAATACTGTCAAAGTTGATTCTTATACTTTTTCCCAAAAGGAATACTTCTATTTAATTTCAAAAGCTATTTCTAAAAGATATGAAAAATCTAATGGGAGCATATCTGCCATTAAATCCATTAAATATTCATCAAAAAAGTCTTATGTAAAAATTAATCCTGAAACAAAAAATATTTATTACAATACTGCTAAAAGTTTAAATTCTTACATAGAAAAAAACAAAAAAATTACTACTCATATTAAATACTATAATAAACTTTACAAAAAGGATTATGTTTTTAAAGAACTTAATAAGTATGTAAAAAAGATGAAGCTTACCCCATCAACATTAGGAACAAGTGCTAATAAAATACCTATCTCAAAATCTAAAACCGCTATATGGGTTCAGGGAGGGGATATGCTAAATGTTAACTTGAGTACTCTTAAATCATATGGTATTGGAAATATATTTTTAAGTTTTTCAGTTTTTAACAAATATGATAATGATACTCTTAAAAATTGGTTTAGTCAAGCTAATTCTAAAGGAATTAAGATTCATATTTGGATGCAAGCATTTTATTTAAGTGGGAAATGGACAAATCCTATTGATGCCAAATCAGGAAAAATAAATCAAAGCCATTTAAATAAAACAATAGCTGAAGCTAAAGAATATGCTAATTTTAAAGGAGTTAGTGGAATTCATTTAGATTATTTACGCTATCCTGGAACCGCATATAAAACTCCTGGTGCTAGTGATGGGATTAATACATTTGCATCCGAAATAAAAAATGCTGTTAAATCTATTAACTCTAAAATAATTTTTTCTGCAGCTATAATGCCTGAGAAATCAGCAAATATCAGATATTATGGTCAAAATACAACTGCTCTTGGAAGTATTTTTGATGTTTTAATTCCAATGGCTTATAAGGGTAATTATGAGCAAAATACCAATTGGATTAAATCTACTCTACAATGGTTTGTTTCTAATTCTCCTTCAGCTGAAATTTGGGGAGGTCTTCAAACATATGGCTCTGATGAAAAGCTTGTAAAGTTTTCTACTTCCCAATTAGGTCAAGATATATCTGCTTTATTGTCCAGTGGATCAAAGGGAGTAGTTCTATTTAGATGGGGACTGTTAAACCCAATTTTTTTTAAATAGGTTATCATCTTAAATGTTTATATTTCATTTTTAATTATTTTTAATTATTTTTTATTAGTTTTTTTTATTTTTTAATAATATTTTAATTTAACATGCTATAATTAATATTTAATCTCCAATGGCTGTAACGTCTACTATTCGATTACGAGGACCATCAAACTCAATAAAAAATATGGACTGCCAAGTTCCTAAATTGAGTTTGCAGTTATATATAGGAATTGTTTCACTTGGAGATAGTAAAATAGCTTTTAAATGTGATCCTCCATTATTATCTATTCTATCATGATAATAATCATTGTTTTCTATAACTAATTTACTTAATGTTATTTCAATATCTTTTAAAAGTCCAGATTCATTTTCATTTATAACTATGGCTGATGTAGAATGTTTTGAAAATATGTTTACTATGCCCCTGTTTATTTTGGAATCTTTTATTATTTTCTTAATTTCATCACTTATATCTATTATTTCAAATTTCTTCTTTGATTTTATATTTAATTTTTTTTGAATAATCATTTTATCTACATTCATTATTTAATTAGTTCATGTTTAATAGTTATTTATGTTATATAATATTAATATTATATTTTTAATTTGTTTCAATTTTATTTTATTTTTAATATGTTTTAATTTTATTTTTAATTATTTTTTAAAATGTCGTTTGAACTAAAAGTGTCTTAAAAAGAAATATTTATATACTAGTTTAATCAATATTTTGTTATAATAATCTAAAGATAAAGTATATTATCAGTTTATAATTTTTATATATTGAGCAATTTTTTCTATTTTTGGATATTATAATTTTTTTATTCAGCATATAATAAATAAAACTTTTTATATAGCTATTTTTTTATAATGCATCTAAGTAATGCTCTATTTTTTATTAATAAGTTTAAATGGCTATTTAACTGAGATTAACAACCTTAAAATATAATTTAAGGAATTTTTTTAATTTTTATCAATTTTTAAAAAAAATTTGAAGGTAATATCATGGCAATTTTTCAAGGAAAGTCAACAAGAAGCCCAAGTGGAGCAAGAAATAGATCAAATCGTGGAAAAAAGAAATTTGAATTAGGCAGAGAACCTGCTGAAACTAGAATTGGTGAAAAAAAATTAAGAAAAATCAGAACTCGTGGTGGAAACGAAAAATTAAGATTAGCTTTAGGGTCTAAAATTAATGTAGTCAATCCAGATACTAAAAAATCTGAACTCACTGAAGTAATAAATGTTGTTGAAAATAATGCTAATCCAAACTATGTAAGAAGAAACATAATAACTAAAGGTGCTGTTGTAGAAACATCCCTAGGAAATGCATTAGTCACTTCAAGACCAGGACAAGACGGCGTCATTAATGGTGTTTTAATAATTTAATTTTTTTATTTCTTAATATTTATTTATTATTTTTTTCTTTTTTATTAATTCTTTTTTTAATATTTATTTAACTATTTTTTAAATATTTTTTAAACATTTTTTAATTTTTTTTATTAATTTTATACAATATTCCGATTATTGTTTATACTTTTTCTTTTTTTAATTTTTATTAAAAATTAAGTAATTATTTTATACATGAAAACATAAATATTGTAATGTTATATTTTTTTTAAGATTTTTTAAAATCTTTTTTTTTTTTTTTAAAGTGTTTATTAATAAACTATTAATTTAATTGATTATTTGAGTTCTTAGAGTATTATTTATTTATCAAGATATTTTTAGTGTTAATATGAAAATTGGAATGAACCATGGTGCTGGTGGAGAGGTTATGGGAGATTTAATCTCTCAAACAGTGTTAAATAATGTAACAAAAAAAATTGTAAATGGTGGAATAGGCTTAGATTCATTAGATGACAGTGCTACAATTCCTGTTGGAGATAAAGAAATTGTTATAACTACTGATGGACATACAATTAACCCTTTATTTTTTCCTGGAGGAGATATTGGACGAATATCTGCCGCTGGAACTATAAATGACATATCAGTTATGGGTGCAAAGCCATTGGCTATTACTAATGCTATGATTATTCAAGAAGGGTTTAATATAGATGATTTAGATAGAATAATGAAATCTATGGATGAAACTTGTAGGGAATGTGATGTAGGAATAATAGCTGGAGATACTAAGGTCATGGAACAAGGAAAAATTGATAAAATGGTTATTGTTACTACGGGCATTGGTATTGTGGATAAAGGAAAAGCTATTAGGGATTCTACCCTTAATGTAGGAGATAAAATCATTATAAGCGGAAGTGTTGGTGATCATGGAATGAGTTTAATGTCTTTTAGAGAAGGGTTTGGTTTTGATACTGATTTAGTCTCTGATGTTGCTCCAGTTTATGAAATTGTAGAAGCAGCATTATCTGTTGGTGGTGTTACAGCTATGAAAGACCCTACAAGAGGGGGACTAGCTAATTCAATCAATGAAATGGCTAAAAAATCCAATGTTGGAGTTTTATTGGAAGATGATGCTATTCCTGTTAAAAAACAAGTCCATGCAGTATCTGAAATGTTAGGAATAGATCCTTATGAAGTTGCAAATGAAGGAAAAGTTTTAATGGGTGTTAAAAATAAAAATGCTTCAGAAGTTCTAAAAGCCATTAAAAATACAAAATATGGTAAAGAAGCAGCTATTATTGGTGAAGTCACAGAAGGTAATAGAGTATTAATGGAAACTCCAATAGGAGGAACACGTATTTTAGAAGCGCCTGTAGCTGATCCTGTTCCAAGAGTGTGTTAAGCACTGTTTATTTATTGATTAGTGTGTTGATTAAGTATATTATTTAACATATTGGTTATATTATTTAGCATGCTTGATTGGTTATATTGTTTAGTATATTTGATTAATTGTGTTTTAAAAGCTAATAATTAATTCTGTTTTTAAAAAAGTAATCATTAATGCCATTTTTTAATCAGGGATTATATAAAATAACGTTATAGTGAAAAATATGAATGTTACATTAGTTTCAAGATATTTCAACCCTAGAAATGGTGGAGTGGGAACAGTTTCAGAGGCTACATTGGAAACCCTTAAATTGGATAAAAATATTAATGTAAAAACATTTAGTATGAATAATAGTATTTTGTCTTTTGAAGGAGATATAAATCGCTTCCATCATTTAGATTATCTTTTTTTCTCTTTATTTGAAACCCCAATAAAAATAAGATCTAATTTATATAAAAATACTGATGTTTTCCATGCATTATCTCCTATTGAGGCATTATATCTTAATAAAAATAAAACAGTTGTTACAGTCCATGATTTAATGTTAATGACAATGCCTAAAATGATTCATACGGGAATTTTTGCTAAATCCTATGGATATTATTTTAAAAAAACATTAAATAAAGCCATTAAGTCTAAAGAGATAATAGCTATTTCTGATGAATCTGCAGGTGCATTGGCTAATCATTATAACTTAAATATAGAAGAACTACATGTTGTTAGAGATCCTTTAAGAAAGAATTTATACACAATGAAGAATAAACATTTAAATACTGACGATAAATTTACAATAGGAACAATAGCTCATTTAAACAAACGAAAAAGAGTAAATTTGCTCTTAAAAGCTTTTTTAAAAGCAGATATTAAAAATTCTCAACTTCTTATTGGGGGTACTGGAAACCAATTAGATTATTTGAAAAAAATGGCTAATGGAGATAAAAGAGTTAAATTCTTGGGTTTTGTTCCAGATGAAGATTTAAATAGCTTTTACAATTCTTTAGATGTTTTTGTTTACCCTTCTCTAATGGAAGGATATGGCTTGCCAATTGTTGAAGCAATGGCTTGTTCTGTTCCATCAATAACTTTAAATGATGCTTATATTCCTAAAGACTTAAAAACTAGAACTGTCCAAGCTTCAAGGGAAAATCTTTCAAATATTTTAAATGAAAAATTTTTTGATGTTGATATTAAATCAAATTTAGAATTTGTTAAAGAACACTCCCATGAAACCATTTGTAAACAACTTAACAACATTTATAAAATGGTTTTAGAATAGATATAAATATTAGTGAATTAAATAAATATTTAATATAATTGATAAATTGTTAAATATTAAACAGGTGATAGAATGCTAAGTATTTTTAAAAAAAGGATAGTTGCTTATATTGCTGATTTTTTTGTTGTTTCAGCTATTTTATGGGTAATTGCACAGTTGGCTGCATATTATATAATTCCACATGCTACATTTATAATTTATAATTACTTTATAATTTTAGTTCCTATTTTTACCATTGTTTATTTTGTGTTTTCTGAAAAAAATTATAAAACAACTGTTGGAAAACATTTAATGTTTTTAGAGGTGGTTTCTTATGAGGGTAATAATATAAGTTATAAACAAGCCATTGCTAGAAATTTATCTAAACTTTATTGGTTCCCTATTATAATAGATTTCTTAATTGGAAAGTATACAAAATCAAAAGATGAAAGAATTTTAGGTCAACTATCTAAAACTAGTGTTATAAATGAAGAAGATTAATTAAAATATATTATACTATTATATTTATTCATAATTCTTTTAAGAATTTTTTTTTAGTTGTTTTTGTTCATGTTTATAATTTATAGTTTTTTTTTAAATAGATGCTGTCCAATGATTATTTTTTGTAAAAACAAATATTTAATTAAAACTTTGAGAAAGCCTTTTGATCAAACTTTTTTTAAAAGTTTGTTTTAAATGTTCTTCTAATTATTAAATAAGTTATATTAATTAGTTAAATTTGAGTTAAAATATTTTAAAAAATAATAAAAATTAAAGGTTAAAAAATAATTATTTTTAGTAAATAGAGATTAATATTAATTAAAATAGAATTTTATCAAATATTTATATCTATTTTTATAATAAAATTCTATTATAACTTTATAAACCTAATTTAACTTATTTAATTAAATTTAGAAAATTAGATTTTTGAATTGCTATATAGTCTTTATAATTTTTATTCTGTTATTTAACAAATTTATAAAAAAATTTTAGTTATAAAAGAGATTATAAACAATGAAATTAAAGATTTTACCTCCTACTTTAAGACTAAATAATCGTTATTTAGTTTTAGAAATTAAATCAAATAAAATTTTAACAAAAGATGAACTTGTAGCCATTCTTTGGGATGGAGCCATTCGTTTTTATGGTGAATTAGAAACTAGCAACTTTAATATATGGGTCATGAGATTTTTTGACTGTTCAAATGAATTTGATAAATTTAAAAACCTTCAAAATGATTTTTATTTTTACAAATCTGTTGTTAGATGCCAAAGAGGCTTGGAAGAAAAATTTAGAGGGGGGGCTTTAGCAATGATAAACATGTATAAAAGAAATAAAATAGCTATTTCAACAATTGGTATAAGTGGAACCATTAAATCTGCAGTTAATAAATTTATTTTAAATGAATAGTTTTTTTTCATTTTTTAAACATTTTTTTATTTATTCATTTGGCTTTGTATTATATTGTCTTTTTAATTAATATTGGAAATTTTATAGTTTTTGGAAGATCCATTGTTTTTTGCAAGAGCAATTTTTGTAATGGATAGAATAACTATAACTTAGGAAGTATTAACTTTCCTTTTTGTTTTATATATTATATTGGTTAAAGTTTTCTCTTTTTTTTGGATAAAAAATTCTATTTGTTTTCATTTTTGTCCATGTTTTGCTTTTTTATTATAAATTATTATATTTGTTTTTCCATTGATATATATTTTTATATTTGATTTATTTAGAAACTTGTTTATATATAACGAATGAAACTTATTTATTAGCTGAAAATAACTTTTTTGTTTTTTTATTTTCATTTTTTTTATACTTTT